>JAYGDG010000731.1:0-5210 GCA_046583015.1 Pirellulaceae bacterium
CAGCTGTTACAAGCCATTAGCTACGAGTGAACGATACAAGGAGCCCGGGAACTGTTTCAATCGACTTGGTGTCGTTAATTAGTCGATAAGCTAAGTGCTTTCGTGAACCTGTTCGCAGAGGTCATTTTTCACGATCATGGATAGTACTTTCTCGACAAGGATATAAGGCGCCAGGTCGAAAGCA
Organism: Pirellulaceae bacterium; assembly: GCA_046583015.1. Classification (GTDB taxonomy): domain Bacteria; phylum Planctomycetota; class Planctomycetia; order Pirellulales; family Pirellulaceae; genus JAZADA01. The sequence goes on from JAYGDG010000731.1 coordinate 185, forward strand.
ATGAGGTAAACTAGAGTCAGCGAGGCTTTAGTCAAGCAGCAGCCAAGGCAACTTACCGATCAACCATCGGGGGAGATAATCACCTATGCGAATTCAAGGACCAGTCAACGTACATGGTGCTCAACCCATTAACGGGCCGCATCAAGTCGACGGAGCCAAGCCTGCCGAACAAACCACCGCGACATCTCAGGCAGACCAACTCGATATCTCTCAGGAAGCTGAACTTGCCAGCAAGGTCGCCGAACTGACCGGACAAGTTCAAGACATTCCTGACGTACGGGCAGATCGACTTGCCAGGATTCGCGAGGCAATCGAGCAAGGCAATTACGAAACGGAAGATAAGCTCGATATTGCACTCGACCGTTTTCTTGATGAAACTGGTGGCTAAACTGAACGAGCTGCTTGCTTCCACCGCCTCTTCATCGACCTGAGGCAACTCTCTCTGTCAGAGCCCGGCAACCTGCGCGGGGATTGAAAACCGGTGATGGCTTGCAATCATCACAAGTATCTCTAGAATCCTTGTTGAGACAAACGGCGGGCTCGCATCTGCCCTTATTCACGAATCATCTCCTTTATGATGTCCCACGTGTCTCAATAAGAACCTGTTCTCCTCGACCACTGGAGAGTATCGATGGCCAAGAACTATTCACTCGGTACCGTCCAGGTTGCCCTCTCACCGGTCGAACGATTTGAAGAATATCTCCAGAGCCGTGGAATGCGAAACACCGAACAGCGACGCAACCTGGTTCAACACGTGTTTAGTCAGCATGACCACTTCGATGCCGATAGCCTGATCGAACAATTGCCGAATAAGGGCGAGACCGGCTACGTCAGTCGTCCAACTGTCTACCGAACGCTCAATGAGTTCGTGGATGCTGGTCTACTGCGAAAATTTGAGCTTGGTGGTCGAGCCGTTTTCGAGCATGATTATGGCTACCCGGAACATGACCATCTGTACTGCACGAAGTGTCAGCAGTTGATCGAGTTCCAGAGCGATGAGTTGCTCGAGCTAAGAAGCATGGTGGCCCGCGATCACCAGTTCCGAGTGACAGGACATCGCTTGATCATCAGCGGGCTTTGCCGCCAGTGCAATCGGCCCAAGCAACGGACTAAACGCAAACAGGACCTGATCTAAGCGGCCTCTGCGGAGAGGCTTCCGGGCCAGCTGGTTTCAAACGTTGACCTCAGCGACCGTCTCCTGCTGAGGATACTGTTGGCGTATGGGCTTTACCACCTCATCCAGAAATTGTTGAACCTGCTGCGGAGCTCTCCCCACGAACTGGGAAGCTTCCATGAGGCCTGCCAGATCGACACCAGCAAAGAGCTTATCGTCAGCCAGTCGCTGCAAGAGATCATTGGGGCGACCTTCTTGTTTTACCACCGCAGCTGCTTCCTGGCTGTGTTGCCGAATTCGTTCGTGTAATTGCTGACGATCTCCACCTGCTGCAACTGCTTCCATCAGGATATTCTCAGTAGCCATGAAGGGCAGCTCATTTTTCAGGTTCGCCTCTATGACCGCGGGGTAGGGGACCAGACCAGCGGCGATGTTCTGATAAAGAACCAGCACCGCATCAACCGCCAGAAATGACTGGGGCAACACAAGTCGACGATTCGCACTGTCATCGAGTGTACGTTCCATCCACTGCGTCGCCACCGTCTGCCCGCCACTAGATTGCAGGCTCATTACAAAACGAGCTAAAGAGCAGATTCGTTCACTGCGCATCGGATTGCGTTTGTAGGCCATCGCCGAAGAACCCACCTGATCCTTTTCAAACGGCTCTTCCAGTTCTTTGCGGCTGGCCAGGATGCGGATGTCAGTGGCAGCTTTATGAGCACTCTGCGAAATCCCTGAAAGCGTGTCGAGAATCTGGGCGTCAATTTTTCGCGAATAGGTCTGCCCGGTTACCGCGTAGGTGTCAGCAAAGCCCATTTTCTCAGCGACCAGTTGCTCCAATTGCCTGACCTTTTCATGATCGCCGCCAAAGAGCGTCAAGAAGCTGGCCTGCGTCCCCGTCGTCCCTTTACAGCTGCGCGCCTTCAGAGAACGAAGCCGGTGCTGGAGTTCTTCCAAGTCCAGCACCAGGTCGTAAATCCAGAGACAGGCTCGCTTGCCCATGGTCGTCGGTTGGGCTGGCTGCAAATGTGTAAATCCCAGGCAGGCCTGATCCCGGTATTTGTCAGCAAACTCAGCCAGTCGACCAATGACACTGACCAGCCGGGACTCGACCAGCCCGAGCGCTTCCCGCAACAAAATCAAATCCGTGTTGTCCGTGACAAAACAACTGGTAGCACCCAGGTGGATGATCGGACGGGCAGTGGGACAGGCATCTGCATAAGCGTGAACATGGGCCATTACGTCGTGTCGCAATTTTCTTTCGTATTGTCCCGCGACGTCAAAATCGATCTGGTCAACCTGGCTCCTCAATTCAGCAAGCTGGGTATCTGAAATATCGAGTCCTAAGGCCTGCTGGCTTTCTGCCAGCGCCACCCACATTTGTCGCCAAGTGCTGAATTTGCGCTGGGCACCCCACAACTGTGCCATTTCGTCCGAAGCATAGCGGTCAGTCAACGGGTTTTGATAACGATCTTCAGACACTGGGCAAACTCCTCAAGGTTTGCAGACGACCGAACTTTAGCGTTGCACACGTCCCGTGGCGTTTCCAGCAACCAATGCTGCCACTTCCTGCTCGGTCACAAAATTAAAATCACCTTTGATCGAATGCTTCAAACAACTGGCCGCCACGGCAAATTGAATTGCCTGCTCAGGATCCGACCACTGCGGACTATTCAGCGCATGAAGCAGGCCTGCTGCAAATGAATCCCCGGCACCCACACGATCCACAATATGGTGCATCTGATACGGCCGGTAATCTCCCTGGCCATCAGTCGGGGCCAGCCAACTGCGATCAGCAGCTGCATCATACAAGAGGCCACTCCATTTATTATGGTCAGCAGAGAGGCTTTCTCGCAAGGTGATTGCGACCTGCGAAACGTTCGGAAATCGTTCCACAACGGCCCGAGCCACCGCCTCGTAGGAGCCCGCCTGCAACTGTCCCTGCTCAACATCCGTATCGGCAGCATGGATATCGAGAACTTCACCGGCATCTTCTTCGTTGCCAATCACCACGTCCACCCACGGCAATACCTCATTCATGCACTGTCGAGCCAGTTCCCGGCCTGTCGCCTGGTCGCCCCATTTCCATAATTTCTTGCGAAAATTGAGGTCGCAGGAGACCTTGATTCCCTCTGCCTGGGCCTGTTTGACCAGTTCCAGGTTAGATCGACAGGCCGCTTCGCTGATCGCTGGCGTAATGCCCGTGACGTGCAGCCAGTGAACTCCTTCTAATACCTGATCCCAGTTATATTCGTCCGGCCCGGCCAAGCTCACCGCACTCTGCTCCCGGTCGTAGAGGACCGTGGAACCCCGCTGATTCGATCCAACTTCGACGAAGTAGATCCCCAAGCGGCCCGTTTCCCGCCACAAGATGTGATCCACATCAACCCCCAAGCCCCGCAAGCTAGTCGCCAGCGACTGGGAAAGAGGATGATCGGGCAAAGCGGTTACATACCGTACCGGTTGCCCAAAGAGGGCCAGCGAAGCAGAAACGTTCGCTTCCCCGCCACCCCAGGTCACATCCACGCTACCCGGCACTGCTTGCGGCCACCGCAATCGGTGGGGTGCCGCAATACGTGCCATGACTTCCCCAAACGCCAAGAACATATCGCCACTTCCTCTCCTGTTACTAGTTACAGAACAACTGATTCCGAATGTCCAGTCAGTCTGATCATTTCACGCGATCTTACATGTTCGTTAAATCGTCGCCCCCATCTCCACCCAACAATGAATCCAGGGCATGTGTTAATTCCATGCTGGCATCCTCCGACTGTGAGTAAATACGACAGATCCGATAACTCACCGGCAGGCTGCCAAACAACTCGTTTGCCTGCAACGGTCGCACCTGGTTAAGTGACGAATCAAACAAGAAATTCTGTCCGGCAGCAGGCCCGCGCGTATGGGGACGATAGACCCCCCGAGCAATGTCGACTCGCAATTCAACGTCCGACCACTGCGGTCCTAGATGTTGACGAAGTTTTGTTTCCACCAATTGCGGATCACTGAATATACTGCTGGACTCTGAATCCGTTTCATTGAAAACGAGGTTGCGCTGGCAAACCATTTTCCAGCGAATTTTCCGAGACAACAACTGCTGCCACTGGTCTCCCAGTTGCTTCAGTTCAGGATCTTCACTGAGCGACCAGCGTGAAACATCGACCAGCAATGATGTTTCCGTGAATCGCAAGTACTCTTCCAGGTTCTCCAGGGGATTGCCGGGAAAGAAATGGGATTTACTGGCACGGAACAGATCGACCAGGGTCAGGTCAATGGCCCGCACGGTACGGTGAAAATAAACGCTGCGAAATAGCTCCATACGGGCCGCCATAAAACGCATCAGTGCATTCACACCTCGATCGTGAATCGTCAAACCCGACTGAGTGAAAAAACTGTACCGTAACAGTCGGTCCAGGTCATACGGTCGAACGCTGTAGCCGGACATATAGGAATCACGCAAGACAAAATCCATGTTATCAATCGTATAAATGCCACTTAGCAGCGTGCGCAGCAGCCAGAGCCAACGGGGCTGATCCTCGTCATTGTCCCCCGTGGGCCGCCGGATGAGCCACGAAATCTGCAGCGGATCAATTTTCTCGTCCGCTAACAGGCAACTGTTCGGATTGCGACGAACTCCCTCGAGCAGTGGTGCCAGCGGACCCTCGATAATCGCTGCCCCCAACAACTCATGAGTAAGACCATATTCCTGCAAGTAGTATTCGTCAAAAAAGTGTCCAAAAGGCCCATGTCCCACGTCATGCAATAATCCTGCTAGCCGCAGCAAGGATTCCACGTACCCGCGACTTGGGACATCCGGACAAACTGCTTGCAAGCTCTCGTACAAGGCCGTAACAGCCTGGCTTGCCAGGTGCATGACACCCAGAACATGTTGAAAACGGGTATGCTCAGCCGTCG
>JAYGDG010000790.1:0-55915 GCA_046583015.1 Pirellulaceae bacterium
CACCTATGTAAAATCGGGGGAGATCCTGGTTGGTAAAGTCTCACCGAAATCCAAAACCGAGTTGACCCCGGAAGAAAAACTCCTGCACGCTATTTTTGGTCGCGCTGGAGAGGACGTAAAAAATGATTCACTTGAAGTCTCCTCGGGAATCGAGGGAATTGTACTTGACACTCAAAAATTTTCTCGCCGGATGAGTCTCTCCGACGAAGACCGTAAACAGTTCGAAAAAGAACTTAAGGTCGTCGAGAAAGAAGGAAACCTGCAGATTGCGCAGGCCTTTGGAGAAATGGTGAGGCAGTTTGAAGAAGTTCTCAAGCGCAAGCTAACAGACGACGACGACAACCCGCTGGTTAGTGACGAACAAGACCCCAAGTATATTGCAGAAACTGCCACCGGCTTCACGATCGAGTCCATCACGCGCGGCATGCGCAGCAGTGGGAAGATCGCTGAAGTAGATCAAGCCTACAAGCAGAACCAGTCGGCTCTGGAAGATGCCATCGACGAACGTGACCGCAAACTCAACAGCATGAAACGTGGTGATGAACTGCGCAGTGGTGTCTTGCAGAAAGTCATTGTCTACGTGGCCACCAAGCGGGTGATTTCCGTCGGGGACAAGATGGCCGGTCGCCATGGAAACAAAGGAGTGATCGCTAAGATCTTGCCCGTGGAAGACATGCCCTTCCTGGAAGATGGAACCCCCATCCAAATTATGCTCAATCCGCTGGGCGTTCCCAGTCGTATGAACGTCGGTCAGATCCTGGAAACTCACCTCGGCTGGGCCGGCGCCAAGCTGGGCTTCCAGGCTATCACACCCGTCTTCGACGGTGCGTCCGAAGAGGACATCAACCAGTGTCTTAAAGAAGCGGGCTTGCCCAGCCATGGAAAAACCACGCTCTTTGATGGACGTACCGGAGAAGCACTCAAACAAGAAACAACGGTCGGCTACATCTACATGCTGAAACTGCATCACCTGGTCGACGACAAGGTACATGCCCGCAGCACCGGCCCTTACTCACTGATTACACAACAACCACTCGGTGGTAAAGCACGTTTCGGTGGCCAACGATTTGGGGAAATGGAAGTCTGGGCCCTGGAAGCCTACGGCGCAGCTTACATCCTCCAGGAACTGTTGACTGTCAAGAGTGACGACGTGGAAGGCCGTACGAAGATTTATGAGTCGATGGTCAAAGGTGAAAACACATTGCAGGCCGGCACACCCGCCAGCTTCGACGTGTTAACCAATGAAATCCGGGGACTCGCCTTAAACCTGCAATTGGAGAAACACAGGATCTAGTTGACTGACAACTGGCAACCTGGTCCGTAACCATCAGTTCGCCCGCACGGTGGAACCCTTAAAGGAGTTTCGGTAGATGACAATAAGCAGCGAAAGCTCATATGACAGGATTAACGACTACGCATCTGTCAAAGTCAGCCTTGCACGACCCCACGACATCCGTAGCTGGTCATTCGGGGAAGTAAAAAAACCCGAGACGATCAATTACCGAACCTACCGTCCGGAAAAAGACGGCCTCTTCTGTGAACGGATTTTTGGTCCTGAAAAGGACTGGGAATGCGGTTGCGGTAAATACCGCGGCATGAAATACAAAGGGATGATCTGCGATCGCTGCGGGGTCAAGGTGACCCACTCACGAGTACGCCGTAAACGGATGGGCCATATCGAACTGGCAGCACCAGTCGTGCATATTTGGTTCTTTAAAGCCATGCCCAGCCGGCTCGGAAATCTCTTGAATATGAAAACCACTAGCCTGGAAAAAGTTGTCTACTTCCAGGATTACGTGGTGGTTGACAAAGGAGACACCGATCTCGAACCACAACAACTGTTGACAGAAGAAGAATATCGGGCCGCTCGCGAACAGTGGGGCGCCGGCAGCTTTGAAGTCGGCATGGGAGCCGATGCCATTCGAAAACTGCTCGTTGGCCTGGACCTGGTCGAGCTTTCCCAGAAATTACGCATCGACCTGGAAGAAACCGGCTCCAAACAAAAAAGAAAAGATTACACCAATCGCCTTAAGATCGTGGAAGCCATCCGGGACAGTGACAATAAACCCGAATGGATGGTGCTGGATGTCATCCCCGTCATCCCGCCAGATCTGCGACCCCTGGTGCTGCTCGATTCAGGTAACTTCGCCACCAGTGATCTAAACGATCTCTATCGACGTATTATCAACCGTAACAACCGGTTGCGTAAACTTGTCGACCTCAATGCGCCTGAGGTCATTATCCGTAACGAAAAACGAATGTTGCAGCAGTCGGTCGACGCTCTTTTCGACAATAACCGTTGCAAGCGACCCGTGCTGGGTAGCAGCAATCGGCCTCTCAAGTCGCTGACCGACATGATCAAGGGGAAACAAGGACGCTTCCGGGAAAATCTGCTCGGGAAACGAGTCGACTATTCCGCGCGTAGTGTGATCGTCGTCGGACCCAAACTCAAGTTGCACCAGTGTGGTTTGCCTAAGAAAATCGCCCTCGAATTGTTCCAGCCGTTCATTATTCGTAGATTGAAAGAACTTGGTCACGCCGACACCATCAAGAGCGCTAAAAAGATGCTGGAACGCAAAGATGAAGAAGTTTGGGACATCCTGGAACAGGTCATCCGTAACCATCCTGTCTTACTCAATCGCGCCCCAACACTGCATCGCATGGGTATCCAGGCCTTTGAACCGATCCTGGTCGAAGGCAATGCAATCCACCTTCATCCACTCGCCTGTAAGGGATTCAATGCCGATTTCGACGGTGATCAAATGGCAGTCCATTTACCACTCTCCATCGAAGCTCAGGTGGAATCCCATACCCTGATGATGTCCACCAACAACATTTTTGCACCCTCCAACGGCAAACCGATCATGAGCCCCTCTCAGGATACGGTCATGGGCTGCTTTTATATCAGCCTTGAGCTGCCGAATCGAAAAGGGGAAGGCATGATCTTCGCTTCACTCGAAGAAGCAGACCTGGCCCATTCCCACGATGCCCTCGATATGCACGCCAAAATCAAAGTGCGACTGCCGAAGAATTGTAAAGTCAATTCCGACGATGACCAGGCAAACCAGATGGGAGCCCTGATTGAAACAACCTACGGTCGTATCATGTTCAACCTGATGTTCCCAGAAGGTCTCGATTTCTATAACATTCCTTTACGAGGCAGTGACCTGGCCAAGGTGATCTCCGATTGCTATCAGACACTTGGCCGCAAAGCTACCATCGAATTACTCGATGACATGAACCAGCTGGGATTCCGCGAGAGTACCCGCAGCGGCCTCTCGTTTGCGACCGATGATCTTGTCACTCCCGACTCGAAAGCAAAGATCCTCGCCGAAGCAGAAAAAACCGTTATGAAATTCCGCAAGCTGTACGACCGGGGCGTGATCACGGAAATGGAGCGCTACAACCAGGTGCTGGAAACGTGGACCCATGCCAGGGAACAGATCACTTCCGAAATGATGCAAGCCATGGAACGGGATGATCGTGGTGGACACGGTTACGTGAACCCGGTCTTTCTGATGTCCCAATCCGGCGCTCGTGGTGGAATCGAACAAATTCGCCAGTTGGCTGGCATGCGTGGCTTGATGGCCAAACCAACTGGGGAGATCATTGAAACACCCATCAAGGCCAACTTCCGCGAAGGCCTCTCCGTCCTTGAGTATTTCAGTTCTACCCATGGTGCTCGCAAGGGTCTGGCCGATACCGCACTGAAAACAGCGGATTCCGGTTATCTCACTCGTAAACTAGCCGATGTTGCCCAAAATGTTGTGGTCACCTTGGATGATTGCAAAACTTCCCAGGGGATTACCAAGGGCGTTCAATATCGGGGTGAAAAAGTAGAAGTGCACCTGTCCGACGCCGTCATCGGACGAGTCAGTCGACAGAATATTGTGAATCCCATCACCGATGAGGTGATTGTCAAAGACGGAGACCTGATCACTTCCGATGTCTGTCGCAAGATCGAAGAACTTGGACTGGAACGTATCCAGGTGCGTAGCCCCATGACTTGCGACGCACCCCTGGGTGTTTGTCGACGCTGCTATGGAATGGACATGTCCACTGGAGCCATGGTGGAAGAAGGAATGGCTGTTGGCATTATTGCCGCCCAAAGTATCGGCGAACCCGGAACGCAACTCACCATGCGGACGTTCCATATCGGTGGCACGGTCAACACCAGTATCGAAGAGAGTGACATCCGGTCCCAAAAGAGTGGCCAAGTACGATTTACACGGATGAGTTTCGTCGCCAATGAAGAAGGAAATAACATCGTCCTGACACGTAACGGTGAAATTTGTCTGCTCGACGCGAAAGGACGTGAATTCGAGAAGTACGAAGTGCCGACCGGTGCCGTCTTGCTGGTGGAAGAAGGTCAGGAAGTCAAAGCGAATGCAGTCCTCTGTCAATGGGATCCTCACAGTATTCCAATCCTGGCAGAAGTGACCGGGAAAGTCCGGTTCGAAGACGTTGTTGAGGGAGAAACTCTGCGACTGGAAAAAGATCCCGGGGGACACATACGACGCTTGATCATGGATCACAAAGGTGATTTGCATCCGCAAATCGTCCTGGAAGACGACGAGGGTAAACCCATGGATGTCTACTACCTTCCCGAACGAGCCCATATTGAAGCGCCTGAAGGAACTGTCGTGCAGGCAGGCTCCGTCCTTGCCAAGACCCCTCGGGAAGCTTCTGGAGTTACCGATATCACGGGCGGACTTCCGCGAGTAACAGAAATCTTCGAAGCTCGCAAACCAAAGGATCCGTCAGTCATCGCTGAAATCGATGGGACCGTCGAAATCCTCGTCGAAAAGAAACGTGGTAAACGCAGCATCATTGTTCGTAGCGAAAGTGGTATCGAAAAAGAACACCTCGTGCCACACGGAAAACGATTCTTCGTGCACTCTGGCGATATCGTCAAGTCCGGACAGGCGCTGGTCGATGGACCACTGGTTCCACACGACATCCTCCGTGTCTCGGGTGAGGAAGCTGTCCAACAGTACCTGGTACACGAAGTCCAACAAGTGTATCGCAGTCAACGCGTGGAAATTAATGACAAACATATCGAGATCATTATTGCTCGTATGCTCCGCAAAGTCCTTATTGAACTCCCCGGAGATACTAGCCTCTTGCCAGGCATCGTGATGGATCGATTTGACTTCCGAAAGATTAACCAGGACATGGCCGGTTGTGTGCGGATCTCAGATCCCGGTGACAGCGACTACGAACTGAATGCCATCGTTCCCAAAGAAGCTTTTCAACAGACCAATAGCCAAATTGAAACTCTTGGTGGTAAACCGGCCAAGGGAGGTCGCCCGAAACCGGCAACCGCCAGCACGCAGCTGCTGGGGATCACCAAGGCGTCGGTGCAGAGTTCCAGTTTCATCTCAGCGGCAAGTTTCCAGGAAACCACCAAAGTGCTCACCGAAGCAGCACTGGCCGGTAAGGTCGACCCACTCGTTGGCCTCAAAGAAAACGTGATCCTGGGACACCTGATTCCGGCAGGAACCGGGTTCCGCACTTTCCAGGACGCAGAAGTGAAATATCAGCCTGCTGCCCTGGAGCAAATGGCCGCTGAAAAAGAACAAGCCCTGGTCACTCAATTCCCCTTGTTGCAGTCTGGGGAAGACGAAGAGAGTCCCGTGGTGGAAACACCCGTACCGACCGAAATAGAACTCGTTCCAGATCCAGAACCGCTGCCGGCAACCGAAGAAACGCTCCCACCCGCTGGGGAAATCTCGACGCTGGACGAATTGTTCGGGACTACGACCCCCGATGAACCCCCACCCGCTCCAGAGGAATGATGTAGAGACCCGCCACCCAACTTGACACCCCCCCGCCACAACCGCTAGGTTGGGTGGTCTGCCAGAAAGTTAGACTTGGCAGTCGTAAGAGCTATAAGGAAGATCAATGCCGACCATTAATCAACTCGTCCGCAAGAGACGCAGACACAAACGTAAATTCACCAAGGCACCCCTGTTGGACAGGTGTCCACAGAAACAGGGCGTTTGTCTGCTCGTGAAGACCATGACTCCGAAGAAACCCAATTCCGCCTTGCGAAAAATTACCCGTGTACGGCTTTCTAATGGAAAAGAAGCAACCGTCTATATCCCTGGGGAAGGGCACAATCTGCAAGAACACTCCATCGTGTTAGTTCGCGGCGGTCGAGTACGAGACTTGCCAGGGGTGCGATACCAGGTGGTGCGCGGAGCACAGGATGCTCTGGGAGTCGAGGGACGCAAACAATCCCGTAGCCGTTACGGAGCGAAGAAGTCATAACTTTCGTTATTGTTCAGGAAAGGGCTCGCCACGATGGGCCGCATTACCGCTAGTCGAAAACAACTCAGACCCGACCCAAAGTATAAATCGCTGCTCGCCAGTAAGTTTATCAACTCGTTGATGTGGGACGGCAAGAAAACAACTGCCCAAAAACTGTTCTACAGCGCGCTGGACGAGATCGCTAACCGACTCAAGGACACGGATCCAATCGAAGTCTTTAACCAGGCTGTAGAAAACGTCAAACCCCAGATTGAAGTGCGCTCCAAACGCGTCGGTGGCGCGGCATACCAGGTTCCCATGCAAGTCAACCGCAATCGCCAGCAGGCTCTTGCCTTTCGCTGGCTCCTGCTCGCCGTTCGGGAAAAGAAAGGGCGGCCCACGCACCTGCAACTTGCTGATGAACTCATCGCTGCTTTCAACCGTGAAGGTGCAGCAATGACACGACGGGAAAATATTCACCGCATGGCAGAGGCGAACAAAGCATTCGCCCACTTCGCCTGGTAATTAGAATTATACAGAAGCTGGCCGTATAAGCATGATTGACTTGTACGGCCATCTTTTTTGCGCTAAACGATCAGATCAACCCTCCTCCACCGGAACCGTTGATCCGCTCCACTAGCATCACCCCCTGTTTCTTCAGCCAACCAACCAGTCACAAACAAACCATGCTCCGACAACTAGAAAACTTGCGGAACTTGGGAATCATTGCCCACATCGATGCCGGGAAAACCACCGTAACAGAACGAATGCTCTTTTACAGTGGCTCTAAACATCGCATGGGGTTCGTCGATAAGGGAACCACCGAAACCGATAGCGATCCGGAAGAACAGGAACGGGGTATCACCATCTATTCCGCCTGTGTCACTTTCACCTGGCAACAAACCCACATCAACCTGCTAGATACTCCCGGACATGTCGATTTTACCGCTGAAGTCGAGCGATGTTTACGAGTCTTGGACGGAGCAGCTGTCGTCTTCAGTGCCCGCGAAGGCGTGGAAGCACAAAGCGAAACCGTTTGGCGACAAGCAAACCGCTACCAGGTACCCCGGCTGGCGTTTATCAACAAAATGGACCGTGAAGGCGCTGATTTCGAAGCCGTCCTTCAGCAAATGATCGAACGCCTGGGAGCCAATCCACTCGTCCTGCAAATCCCCGTCGGCGCAGGACCCCGTCATATCGAAGATCCCTTCCGCGGTATTATCGATTTGCTCCATATGCAAATGCTCTCTTTCGATCCCGATACCGATGGTCAGCAAATCCAGCAAAATCCGGTTCCTGCAGAGTTACAAGAAGTCGCAAACAGCTGGCGGGAAAAGCTGATCGATGAGCTCTCTGAATACAGTGACCAGGTAATGGAACTGGCGATGCAAGAAAAAGAGCTGCCGCTGGACCTGCTCCACCAAACGATTCGGACTGCCACCCTCCGGGGCGAAATCCAACCCGTCATGTGTGGCTCGGCACTGCATGGAATCGGGATCCAGCCGCTGCTTGATGCCGTCGGACTTTACCTGCCTAGCCCTGCCGACCGACCACCGGTCGAAGGCACTAAGCCCGCTAGCGACACTCGCGGGAAAAAGAGTGAAGCGGAAATTCAACATCGCCAGCCCTCAAGCGACGAACCCTTCTGCGGACTGGTCTTTAAAGTCCTGCCCGCAAAGACAGGCGATATGGCCTGGGTTCGTGTCTATTCGGGAACACTCAAGACGAACAGCCGCATTTACAACACCGGTAAAGAGAAAAAAGACAATGTTTCGCAACTTTGGCAAATCCATGCCACCAAGCGAGAACCACAGGGACAGGTCCAGGAAGTCAACACCGGAGATATTGTAGGTGTCATCGGAATGCGACACGCCACCACCGGGGATACCGTCTGCGATTCCAACCATCCACTACTGCTGGAAAAAATAGTGTTTCCGGAGACCGTCATCTCAATGGCGGTGGAACCTGAAAATACCGCCGAACGCGATAAACTAAAGGATGTCCTGGAAATGCTCAAACGCCAGGACCCAACACTGCAGGTGGTCAGTGGCGAAACCGGACAGACGCTGCTCTGCGGAATGGGAGAATTGCATCTGGAAGTTACCAAGAATCGCCTGCTACGAGACTTCAACCTGAACGTCCGATTCCACAAACCGCAGGTGAGTTACCGAGAGACGATTGCCCGTCCCGCCGAGGTCACTGGCAATTGCCAGCGACAACTGGCTGGTCAACAAAAATCGGCACAAGTCATGATTCGGATGGAACCCTTGGAAGCAGGGAGCCAGCCAATCCTAATCCTCAACCAGGCCCCTCCAGAAACCTTTCCTGGTGAACATTTGGCAACCGTTCTCGACGAGTTGAAGAACTGCACCCAGGGAGGGGGACGAATTGCCGGTTTTCCACTCACTCGGCTTAAAGTCACTGTTCTGGGCGGAAAATATGTTGACGGGGAATCAGATGAAATCGCTTACCGGATTGCCACCAGCGATGCTTTTGAACGAGGTCTGCAAGAGGGCGAACCAGTACTGCTGGAACCAGTGATGAAATTAATTGTTAGCACCCCGGAGGATTATCTAGGCGATTTTGCTGGTGATTTACAGCAACGACGGGCGATCATCGTCAATACGGAAAACCGTGGAGACTTGACCTATATCGAAGCCTACGCACCGCTCAAAGAGTTGTTTGGCTATTCAAGTGTGATGCGCAGCCTCAGTCAGGGGCGGGCAGGCTGCTCCTTGGAACCCCACCGGTATTCTCCAGCTCCACCAGAAGATGCGGAGCAGTTCAACTTCTAGTCAAAGGACCCTCCGCACGGCCCCTTTTCGAAGACCCCAGTAGGGGCCAGAATTGTCTGTTTTTTCCCGGCCAAACACCGTTGTTAGCGGTTGACGAGACGGTCTCTGAACTCTAGGATTGTTGGTTTCCCCTCATCCACCTTTAGGTGGGTCGGGGAACCTACGTAAAGGTGGGTTAGAACCGGGCCAGGATCTAGCCGACCGTTGGTCAGTGGCGGAACGTTTTTCTTCAAGGTTCGTAATTGTGGCGGGACAAAATACAGGCATTCGTATTCGCATGGAGGCATATGACCATGCGATTTTAGATCAGGGTGCCCAGGAAATTGTTGACACAGCCAAGCGAACTCATTCGGAGGTTCACGGCCCTATCCCGCTGCCAACTCGAATTGAACGATACACGGTTCTGTCCGGTCCCCACGTTGACAAGAAAGCGCGACACCAGTTTGAGATTCGGACTCACAAACGACTGATTGATATTCTGGAAGCAACACCCCGAACGATCGAGGCCTTGAACAAGCTCAGTCTGCCGGCGGGCGTTGACATTAAAATTAAACAGCGATAACGATTTCCCCGGCAGACCGCTGACCGGACAAATCACATTCGATCATCTACTAACCGAGAGTTTTTATGAAACGGACGCTAGTTGGGTAATCTGCGACTAAGGGCCTTGCCCGGGTTTTCAAGTTCCCAGCTGCGACGCAACACAAGGTATGGACCATGACTATTGGAATACTCGGTCGGAAGATCGGGATGACTCAGATTTATGATGAATCGGGGAAAGCCGTTCCGGTAACCGTGATCCAAGCCGGTCCCTGTAATGTGTTGCAAGTCCGTACGGTCGCATGCGACTCGTACGAAGCGGTCCAACTCGGTTACCTGGACAAGTCTCGTCCAGCTGACAATCGCCCGCGTTCGACTTCCAGTCAGGCCAGCCGCAGCGAACGTGGTCATGTGACGGCGAAACTCAACAGCAAGCGGGCAAAGTGGCGGGCAGAAGCAGGGACCGAACTGCCTCCCAAGGCAGAATGCGAACCAAAGCATTTCATTCGTGAAATCCGTGGACCCATCGGCGAAAACGAAGTGGGGCAAGTGGTAACAGTTGCTGCCTTTGCTGAAATCCAAAAGGTAGATGTCACCGGAACCAGCATTGGTCGAGGTTTTAGCGGTGTTATGAAACGTCATAATTTCTCGGGCCAGCGAGCGTCCCATGGTGTCAAGAAAGTACACCGTCACGCCGGTGGTACGGGTATGAGTGCGACACCAGGTCGGCTCTTTAAAGGGCGGCGGATGGCCGGCCAGTATGGCAATGTACGCGTTACTTCCCGAAATCTGGAAATCGTGCGCGTTGACGAGGAAAATAATCTTCTGCTGGTACGCGGTTCTGTGCCGGGAGCTAACGGAGGATTTTTGATTGTTTGTGAAACCAATAAAGTAGGATGACCCGAACAGCGGGGGTTTAAACGGCAGTGGCAAGTTTACCAGTTTACGATTCCAGCGGAGCAGAAGTCAGCAAGTACGAGATTGATCTCGATCAGCTGGCTCCGCAAATCAATCGACAGCTGTTGCATGACGTAGTCGTTATGTACCAGGCAAATCGTCGCCAAGGGTCTGCTCATACCCGCTCCAGGGGTGCTGTTTCTGGTTCTTCACAAAAGATGTATCGGCAAAAGGGAACCGGAAACGCCCGTGCGGGCGCCATCCGTTCCGGTATTCGTCGTGGCGGTGGTCATATTTTTGCCAAGACCAACCGCGATTACAGTTATCGTCTGCCGCGAAAAGCAATCAAGGCCGCCACACGAATGGCAATCGCTTCCAAGATCCATGACGATCAAATCACCGTGATTGACGAACTGGCCTTCGAAGAACCCAAGACGGGGAAAATGGCCGGCATCCTAAAGGTCTTGGGACTGGCAGACCGAACGACCCTGGTCACAACCGAAGCACACGACGGCACCGTCTACAAGAGCGCTCGTAATATCGCCGGGGTAACCGTCTCGCCAGTCAGCGATTTGAATGCCCTGAATGTACTGGCTCCACGGCACATATTGATCACCAAGGGAGCACTGGATCGCTTGCAAGACCAGGCGGCGGCCAGTCCCCTGACAAAGAAAACCGTGGTCAAGAAAACCGCCAAGAAAAAAACGACCGTGAAAAAAGTCGTTAAGAAGAAGGCCGTTGCCAAAAAGGCCACCAAAAAGGCCACTAAAAAGACTACCAAGAAAAAGACCACTACGAAAAAAGCCCCAAAGAAAAAAGCGGCTGAATAATCCTAACTGAAATCAATGACCCACGGAATAAACTGAACGTCATGGCTGCCACAACATCCAAACAAAAGCAAGCTGATGCCAGCAAGGGTATTACCCTGGAACCGCACCAGATTATTTTACGGCCCCTGGTGACGGAAAAAGGAATGCATCGATCCACGCGGTACAACCAGTACGCCTTCGAGGTTAACCCACTGGCCACCAAGATCGATGTCCGAAAGGCCGTCGAGGAGTTGTTTGAAGACGTCAAGGTAAAGAAAGTAAGAATTCAGAATCGGCGAGGCAAGCCGCGACGTTATCGTTTTCGTTACGGTGCTACTAAATCGTGGAAAAAAGCAATCATTACTCTCGATCCCGAATCTAAAGGAATTGACTTCTTTTAAGCGAGCAGCCAACAGCAACTTCGCAAGAAATAAGTGATTATGGGAATTCGCAAATACAAACCGACTTCACCGGGCAGGCGTGGTGCCACGGTCAGTGACTTTGCTGATCTGACTCCAGGCGCTGTACCTGAAAAATCGTTGCTGCGCCCGCTTAGAAAAACCGGCGGTCGCAATAACCAGGGCAAGATCACTGCGCGTCATCGCGGAGGTGGTCACAAGCGACAGTATCGTGTGATCGATTTCCGCCGCTTCAAAGACGGTGTACCGGCAGTTGTTAATTCCATCCAGTATGATCCCAATCGTAGTGCCCGGATTGCACTGCTGCATTACGCCGATGGCGAAAAACGTTATATCCTTGCTCCCGACGGACTGCAGGCAGGTACTACCTTGCACAACGGGCCTGATGCACCTCCGGAAGTCGGTAACTGCATGCCGTTGGCCAACATGCCCTTGGGAACTGCCATTCACAATATAGAAATGTTGCCAGGTCGTGGCGGAGTTCTTTGCCGCAGTGCAGGAGCTTCCGCAACACTCGTGGCACGAGAATCAGACTGGGCACAGATTAACTTACCGAGCGGCGAAATTCGTCGTATTCCGTCTCGCTGCCGAGCCACGATTGGTAAAGTTGGTAACGCCGACCATATGGCTATTCGCTTAGGCAAGGCCGGACGAAAACGATGGTTAGGACGACGCCCGCACGTGCGTGGAACCGCCATGAACCCGGTCGACCATCCTCACGGTGGTGGAGAAGGCCGTACCAAAGGTGGACGTCATCCAGTCAGTCCCACCGGTGTCCCGGCCAAGGGTGGTTCAACTCGTCAACGTCGGAAACCGTCAAACGCTTCCATCGTACGCCGTCGAAGATCGAGACGGTATGGTCAACTGCGCCTGAAATAACAAGTAACAATCCCGCACAAAAAATAAAGCCAAATTTTACGTAAAGGAATTTTATGAGCCGCTCCTTGAAAAAAGGACCCTTCGTCGACTTTAAGTTGTATCGCAAGGTACAGCGGCAGTTGGATGCTGGTACCAAGAATGATATTACGACCTGGGCCCGGGCTTGTACCATCGTCCCGGAATTCGTTGGTTTCACCTTCAACGTTCATAATGGCAAACAACACCTAAAGGTCTTTGTCACCGAAGACATGGTGGGTCACAAGCTCGGCGAGTTTGCTCCCACACGCACGTTTCGTGGACACGGTGGCAAGGGAAGTCGTTAATTAGGAAAAGCTAGTACCATGGCCTATCACGCTATACATCGCTACGCCCGCATCAGCGCACGAAAAGTTCGTCCGCTCGCTGATTTGGTCCGTGGAAAGTTCGCTGACGAAGCACTTGATATCCTTCGCTACCAGCCACAACGTGGTGCCCGTATGTTGGAGAAAGTGATCCGTAGTGCACTGGGAAATGCTCAGGATCCGGATCAAAACCCCGGACAGACTGTCCGGACTGAAAGCCTGGTGGTCAGCGAAGCGCGTGTGGACAACGGGCCGTTCTTTAAACGGATGCGTCCTCGTGCTCGTGGCATGTCTTATATGATCAAGAAACGCAGTTCGCATATTCACATTACCTTAGACCAATTGAACCTTTAATTACCGCGTCACTGGAGTTAGTACGCAATCACCCCGTGAAACATTGAAAGTTACAGGATCCAAAGATGGGCCAAAAAGTTAACCCCATTGGCTTTCGCACCGGAATTACCCTCGGCTGGAAAAGCCGCTGGTATGCCTCCAAGCAGGAATTTGCCAATCTTCTGCTGGAAGACAAGCAGGTGCGCGATTTCATCAAAAAGAATCCCAAGAGCCAAAGCGCGGGAATCGACCGCATTGAAATAGAACGAACTCGTGACGAGGTCAAAGTCATATTGCATGTGGCACGCCCCGGCCTGATTATCGGAAAGAAGGGCCAGGACGTTGAAACACTGCAAGATGAATTGCAGAACTTGATTGGCCGAAGAGTGAATTTAAAGATCGAAGAAATTGGGACTCCCGAAGTGCATGCACAACTGGTGGCTGAAGATATTGCCCAACAGTTGTCGAAACGGGCCAGTTTCCGAAGAGCCATGAAACGGACTATGGAACAGACCATGGAAGCCGGTGCCAAAGGTATTAAAGTACAGTTGGCGGGCCGCCTCGGTGGTGCCGAAATGGCTCGTCGCGAAAAACAAATCTCCGGATCCATTCCGCTGAGCACCTTGCAAGCAAAGATCGACTACGGTTTTACCGAAGCGAAAACAGCTCAAGGTCATATCGGAGTACAGGTCTGGATTAACCAGGGACTATTTTCAGGAGACGAATCCGATGGCGCTGATGCCGAAGCGGGTGAAGCACCGAAAAAGCCAAAGAGGTCGTATAAAAGGTAACGCGACCCGTGGTAACAAGGTCGTCTTTGGCGACTTTGGGTTGCAAGCCTTGCAGGGCGGTTGGATTAAAGCCCAAACGATCGAAGCAGGCCGTATTGCGGCGCAACAATATGTGCGCGGTGAAGGGCGGTTGTACGTACGCATTTTTCCTCACAAGTCAATTACCTCAACCCCTCTCGAAACCCGCATGGGTAAAGGGAAGGGTGAACCAGAATACTGGGTCGCATGTGTCCGACCCGGCACCATACTTTTTGAACTCGGTGGCGTCACCCAGGAACAGGCGAAAGTTTGTTTCGCTCGATTGGCTCATAAAATGCCAATTCGAGTTCGCCTGGTCGGTCGACGACCTCTGTAGTAGTTAGTTTTCCTTACAGCATCCTTACAACGATAGTGGTAGTCATGAAAAGCGAACAGTTGCGGGAAATGAGCTCCGAGCAGCTTCAGCTGACCTTGGATGAAACAACCGATCGCCTGTTTCGGTTGCGAATTCAAGCCCAGACGGAACGACTCGATGCGCCTAGCGAACTGCGTAAACAGCGACGAACGATTGCCCGCATCAAAACAATTCAAACAGAGAGAGCGAACGATCCGGACGCTGTCTCCCAACCAGTATCCGAAGAACCCGTGAGCCAGGAACCTGTCACAGAAGAAGCGGAGACCGTCAGCGACTCGTAACTCAGCGGTCGGTAAACGATCCCATCGATTGCCAGTAAAGCGTACACCAAACAACCCCCATTTCAACAACCAATACAGAGCATTATGCCTAAGAAAGTTTCCATCGGAATTGTCACTAGTGACAGCAATAGCAAGACACGACGGGTTGAAATCCCGCGACTCGTGCGACACCCCAAGTACGGAAAGTACATCCGTAAAAAGACCGTCTGTTATGTTCACGATGAAAACGATGAATCGCATCTGGGAGATACCGTAGAAATCATCGAAGGACGACGCCGATCCAAAACGAAACGCTGGGAACTGGTTCGCATCCTCGAGAAAAATACGGCTGTTGATTTGGCGGCCATGCAGACTCAATCGGCACTTTTGGCCGAGGAGTTACAGGAACAGGAAGAGAATGTCGAAGCCGCTAGCGAAGTGGTAACCGAAGGTGAGGCAACGGTGGAAGCAGACGGCAACACCGAAACAGAGGGAGCAGGTGCCGACGGCGACCAAGAGAGTGAATAAACATGATTCAACAAGAAACTAGATTAGCCGTTGCTGACAACACGGGAGCCAAGGAAGTGGCTTGCATTAAAGTCCTGGGCGGTACGCGACGACGTTTTGCCGGACTCGGTGACATCATTGTCTGCAGCGTAAAGAGCGTGATCCCGGGAAGCGAAGTCAAGAAAAAGACGATCGTGCGTGCCGTTATTGTCAGAACAAAACAACCAACACGCCGCCAGGATGGCAGTTATATCCGTTTTGACAGCAATGCCGTCGTGTTGCTGGACGACGACCGTAGCCCTCGTGGAACGCGTATTTTTGGGGCCGTTGCACGCGAGCTACGCGACTGCAATTTCATGAAAATCGTCAGCCTGGCAAGTGAGGTGATTTAAGTGAAAATTAAAGTTGATGACCTGGTACGTGTCATTGCTGGCAATGACCGCGGACAAGAAGGCAAAGTGTTGAAAGTCGACCACAAGAAAGGCAAGGTCGTCGTTGAAATGGTCAATCGCGTCTACAAGCATGTGCGTCGTAGCCAAAAGAATCCTCAGGGTGGACGCCTTTCCAAGGAAATGCCCATTAATGCTTCAAACGTCCGAGTCATTGCCGCTCCTGGAGCGGAAGCAACTCGGATCGGTTATCGCTTTACGGACGATGGAACTAAAGAACGATATGCAATTGTCGACGGCCGCAAGAAAACAGGCCCGTCACTGAGAGACGCTTAAGTTAAACGGAAATCAAACGAAGTCAGCGACACAGTTGCTGCTAATCACATAAGAAAATCATGACTCCAAGACTACTAGAAAAATACGTTGACGAGATTGTCCCTGCCATGAAGGAGCAGTTCGGTCGAGATAATCTGTTGTCGCTGCCAAAACTCCAAAAAATCATCATTAGCATGGGTGTTGGCACGGCAGTCACGGAAAAGAAACATTTGGAAACGGCTGTCGAAGCCTTGACTGAAATCGCGGGACAAAAGCCGATTGTTACGTTGTCGCGTAAATCAATCGCTGGCTTTCGCCTGCGGGACGGTATGGCAATTGGTTGCAAAGTAACACTTCGCGGCAATCGCATGTACGAGTTCCTGGATCGTCTTGTCGCCCTGGCCTTGCCCCGGGTACGTGACTTCCGTGGAATTCGCCGTAAGGCCTTTGACGGACACGGAAACTACAGCTTGGGATTGACCGAACAACTTGTCTTCCCTGAGTTGAATCCAGACAAATATACCCGTACTCAGGGAATGAACATTACCCTGGTCACGAGCAGCAATAGTGACCAGGAATCGCTCTTTTTGTTCGAAAAAATGGGACTGCCTTTTCAATCCGAGGAGGATAGCGAGGCAGTCGCGTAAGACGAGACTTATATCCCATAGCTTTCAAATAGGATTTTGTTGTGGCAAGTAAATCAAAAATTGCAAAAGCGAACCGGGAACCAAAGTTCTCTAGTCGCTCTGAACGACGATGCAGGATTTGTGGAAGACCCCGTGCGGTCTACCGTAAGTTTGGTATTTGTCGCATTTGTTTTCGTGAATTGGCAGACCAGGGTTTGATTCCTGGTGTTCGAAAGGCGAGCTGGTAGAGGGATTCTAACAATTATGATGACCGATCCGATCGCCGATATGGTAACCCGCATCCGTAATGCGGTCCGTATCGAGCGTCCTTATGTGGATGTCCCCATTTCCAAGGTGAAACGCGGGCTTGCTGAAGTACTCAAACGAGAAGGGTATATCTGGGACTGGCAAGAGCTGGAGTCAGATCCTATCGGCAATCTTCGCATCGAGCTGAAATATGGGCCAAATGGTGAACGCGTGATTCAACGGATGCGACGTGTCAGTACACCCGGCCGTCGCGTCTATAGTCGATGTAAAAAATTACGACCGATTCTGAACGGTATGGGTATTACCATTATCAGTACCAGTCGTGGCGTCGTCAGTGACCGAGAAGCGCGACAACAGAACCTCGGAGGAGAAGTTCTCTGTGAAGTCTGGTAACAGGATCTAACGAGCGCAGCTCACAAAGAACTGCGAAATACATTATGTCAAGAATAGGAAAACAACCGGTTCCCGTGCTCGATGGAGTTAAGGTCTCCATCGACGGTCGCACCATTACAACCGAAGGACCACAAGGGAAACTGCAATTCGAACACCGCCCGGAAATCAGCCTGGAAATTGACGAAGAGAATAAGCAAATACTGGTAAGCCGTAGCAATGATGAACGAATGTCCCGTGCCCTGCACGGACTCACGCGGTCATTGATCCACAACATGGTGGTGGGCGTCAAGGAAGGATACGAAAAACGACTGGAAATCGTCGGTGTCGGTTACGGTGGAACAGTCCAGGAAAATCAACTGGCACTGCGAGTTGGCTTTGCCAATGAAATCAAGAAAGCCATTCCCTCCGGACTTGATGTTACCTGCCCCGACCAGAACCATGTCGTTATTAAAGGCTGTGATAAACAGCAAGTCGGACAGTTTGCAGCAGAAGTTCGAGCGGTCCGCAAACCGGAACCTTACAAAGGAAAAGGGATTCGCTACGACGGTGAATACGTGAAAATCAAACCCGGGAAAACAGCCGTCTAGTTAAACAGTCAATCGGAAGGCCAGTTTCGTGAATAAGAATAAGTTCCTTGAAAAACAACGCAAACGGCGCAAGTCGCGGGTCCGCAAGAAAGTGCGCGGGACCGCCGATTGTCCCCGTTTGAATGTTTTTCGCAGCCACAAACACCTGGCCTGTCAGCTCATTGATGATAGTGCCGGTAAAACACTGGTGGCAGTAAGTACCTATGAACCAAAACTCAACAAGAAGGCATCCTATGGCGGTAACTGTGATGCCGCAAAACTGATTGGTAAAGAGCTTGGTGAACGAGCGCTGGAAGCTGGCATCAAGAAAGTCCGATTTGACCGAGGGCCAGCAAGGTACTTGGGGCGCGTCTCCGTACTGGCTAATGCCGCTCGAGAAGCAGGTCTGAAACTCTAGTACCAGTCTACGGATCATCCCAGAACCAGCGAACAACAAATTAAAACCCCTCAGGGAGTAAAAACACGGTGTCCAGTAATTCAAGCCACAGTGAATACATCGATCGCGTTGTGAAAATCAAACGCTGTGCAGCGGTTGTCAAGGGTGGACGGCGATTCAGCTTTGCCGCGCTTGTCGTTGTTGGTAACGGCAAAGGTAAAGTCGGTTGGGGCTACGGCAAAGCCAATGAAGTCCCACCCAGCGTGGAAAAGGCCAACAAGCAGGCAACCCAGTCCATGATCGAAATACCGGTTGTCGACGGCACTATCTCCCATACGGTCCACGGACGATTCGGAGCTGCCAAAGTGATCCTGTTGCCCGCCGGTCCTGGTACCGGTGTAATTGCTGGGGCCGCGGTGAGAGCAGTCTGCGAAGCGGCCGGTATCACCGATATCCTGACGAAAAGTTTCGGTACGAATAATCCAGTTACCTTGGTTAAAGCAACCCTCAATGGTTTACGAACGCTACGAACCAAGCAAGACATTGAACGGCTACGCGGAGTTTCACTGACATGAATATTGATGACGTCCATCGCGGTATCCAGAAAAAGAAGAAGCGTAGGCGGATAGGGCGCGGTCCCGGCTCTGGACACGGCAAAACTGCTGGCCGCGGACATAAAGGCCAGCGATCTCGGTCCGGCTGGTCCGCTTCTCCCGTCTTCCAGGGTGGTGCCATGCCCCTGGTCCGGCGCGTCCCTAAACGTGGCTTCAACAACAAGTTTGCCCTCTCTGTCGTGGCCGTCAATGTCGGCGACTTGGAACGAGTCTTCGCCGCTGGTGAAGAAGTCAATCCGGAAACATTGCGTCAACGCTCACTGGCCAAGAAACGCTATGACGTGCTGAAGATCCTGGGCAATGGGGAACTAAGCAAGAAACTCAACGTGACCGCTCATCGGTTCAGCCAATCTGCCCAAGAAAAAATTGAACAGGCCGGTGGGACGATAACGATCCTCGGTGGGAAGAAACCAGTCGTCAAGAATAAACAAGCTTCGGCAAAACCAGCTGAAGCCGCCAGCCCACCGCCAGCGGCAGAACCTGCTGTTAGCGAAGTGGTCGAAGAAGAAGTGGTCGAAGAGGTGGAAACACCGGCAGAGACCGATGATACGCAAGAAGAAGTAGAGACCACTGAGACGCAAGAGACAGAAGAAGACCCGGACGCCTAGAAAATAATCGGATATTTTGGTACATCCTGTGCGGTAAACGTTCCTGAGTAGCAGACCACGTCCCGCCTGCTCATACTACGAACAAAAGGATTGACTTACCTCGATGCTGGAAAAACTCCGCATTATCTTCACGATTCCCGAGCTAAAGAAAAAGATCTTTCTGACGCTTCTGCTGCTAGCAATCTACCGGGTTGGTTATCAGATCACCATTCCGATGGTCGATCAGGCGCAGCTGCAGGCAAGCAGCGGTGCCGGTGGTGGCTTGCAGGATTTCATCACGCGAGTCTCTGTTTTCAGTGCCAGCAACTTAAGCCAGGCCACGATCTTTGGGCTGGGGATCATGCCCTACATTTCCGCCTCGATTATCTTCCAACTGCTGGGCAGTGTCTGGAAACCGATTGAAGACCTCAAGAAAGAAGGGGAGGCGGGGCGAAAGAAAATCAACGAATATACGCGGTATGTCACCGTGATCCTCTGCCTGATTCAAAGCTGGGCATACGTCAAGTTTTATTTGATGGCCTATGATGGAGGGCAACTGGTTCATTCAGATTTCCGGGGGGATAATGGCCAGCTGCTTATCGGCTGGCAGCTAACCGCCATCCTGATGATGACCTGCGGAACCGTCTTCCTGATGTGGCTAGGTGAACAGATCGATGAGTTCGGTATCGGTAACGGTATTAGCCTCTTAATCATGGCCGGTATCCTGGCACAAATGCCTGGAGCGCTGATTGATATGTTCCAGAACCGAGTCGAATTTGCCCTGACCGGCTTCGGAGGTGGCAGGATTGGAGTGGAGGCGCTGATTATCCTGGTCTTCGTCTTCGTCATGGTGGTGGTAGGCGTGGTCTTCATCACGCTCGGCCAGCGACGAATTCCCACACAGAGTGCAAAGCATGTACGCGGTCGACGCGTCTACGGGGGCAGTCGACAGTATCTGCCGTTACGAATTAACCAGGCTGGTGTCATGCCCATTATCTTTGCCAGCAGTCTACTCATGGTCCCTGGATTTCTCTTCTCAGGATTATCCGGCATCCCGTCGCTTAACCAAATTGCCACACCCTTGACGCGAATCTTTACCGATCAAAGTGGCTTCATTTACAACCTGTTCTATGTCCTGATGATCTACTTCTTCTGCTACTTCTGGACGGCAATTACGTTTAACCCCAAGGAAATGTCAGAGAACCTCAAGGATTACGGAACATTTATACCTGGGCATCGCCCCGGAAAACGAACAGCCGACTATCTGGAACGGGTGATGGTCCGAATTACTTACGTGGGCGCAGGCTTCCTGGCTCTGGTTGCCATCGTGCCAACGATTATCTCCCAGTCACTCGATGTTAGTTATCAAGTATCCAGTTTTTATGGTGGCACAGGCCTGTTAATCGCCGTCAGCGTGGCCTTTGACCTGGTCCAAAAAATTGATAGCCATCTGGTTATGCGAAATTATACGGGACTGCTGGAAGGCTCATAAGCAAGAGCATTTCCTGGACGCCTGTGCGGGCAGGATTGCTCTTGAGCAACCTTCGTGACAGTCTCTCAGGCCGGAGCTCAATCCCATGCGGATCGTATTACTTGGTCCTCCCGGAGCTGGCAAGGGGACCCAGGCCCAACGACTAGTCGACGACTTGCAGATTCCTCACCTCTCCACCGGTGATATGCTCCGGGCCGGGCAGGACGCTGGCAGCGAACTGGGACTGATGGCCGCACAATACATGGAGGGCGGACAGCTTGTACCCGATGAGTTGGTCGTTGGAATTGTTGACCAGCGTCTGCAGCAGCAGGACTGCCAGAACGGATACCTGCTCGACGGCTTTCCCCGCACCGTCCCCCAGGCAGATTCACTCAGCGAGCTACTGCAGCAGCGAAGCACCAAACTCGACCTGGTATTGGAACTGAACGTCGCCGAAGAAGAGCTAATCGAGCGGCTTTTACAGC
This sequence comes from Pirellulaceae bacterium, assembly GCA_046583015.1. GTDB lineage: Bacteria > Planctomycetota > Planctomycetia > Pirellulales > Pirellulaceae > JAZADA01. The sequence goes on from JAYGDG010000790.1 coordinate 21,328, forward strand.
GAAAACGCCCCGACGACACCCGAGAAACCATTGCAGAACGCCTTCAGGTCTACCAGAAGCAAACCAGTCCGCTTCTAGAGTACTATTCAACGCGGGGACTGCTCGCATCCATTGCCGGTCAGGGCACTCCTGACGAGGTCTACGAGCGACTCAGGGAAGCCCTTCAGCAGCATTCTGACAACACCTGAGCGAACCTCGCTAGAAGGCCTATTTTTTCACCTGTACGCCCTTGAACAAGTCGCTCTAAAACATTTATACTTGCTTACTTCCGTAAATTTAGTTGAGGTTCCGATCATGAAAGTCCGTTCCAGTGTCAAGCGGATGTGTGACAACTGTAAGATTGTCCGCCGCAAGGGTCGGATCTACGTGATTTGTTCCAATCCCCGCCATAAGCAACGGCAGGGGTGACGGGAAAGTTCGTACCGTTGTTTTACGGAATTGAGCAGGACAGGAGTTAAGCGTATGCCACGTTTGTTAGGAGTCGACATTCCCAACGACAAATCAGCCGTCATCTCGTTGACTTATCTCTACGGAGTCGGTCCACGGATTGCACGTGAGTTGTGTCACAAAGCTGGCATCTCGCCCCAAATCAAAGCGCGCGATTTAGCCGACGACGAATTGGGGCGACTTACCGCTTTACTCGAACGCGACTACGTCGTTGAAGGACCATTGCGACGGCAGTTCCAGCAAAGTGTAGCACGTTTGCGAGACATCAAATGTTACCGGGGATTGCGACATCGACACGGCTTGCCCGTGCGCGGCCAGCGAACACGGACAAACGCCCGTACACGCAAGGGTCCAAAAAAGACAGTTGCCGGAAAGAAGGGCGTCAAAGACCTGCGGTAATCAGTAATCATCATCAACCGCCAAACCCGGTTAATTCAAAACAAGATTTACGACATTCAATTAGAGTATCTGTAGGGGGTAGTTGCAGGAGTGGCTAAAGGTAAAAAGCGTAAAGCACGACGAAATGTTACGATTGGAGTTGCCCATGTAAAAGCAACATTCAACAACACCACCGTGACCATCACCGATTCCAAAGGTGACACATTGTGTTGGGCAAGTGCGGGGACCTGTGGCTTCAAAGGAAGTCGCAAGAGCACACCTTTTGCCGGACAGTGTGCAGCTCAACAGGCAGCTGAAAAAGCGATCAAGTTTGGGGTGAAAGAAGTTGGCGTACGTGTCAACGGCCCTGGATCTGGACGTGAAAGTGCCATCACGGCACTGCAAGCAGCCGGCTTGACGGTTAAAGTCATTGAAGATTGTACACCTATTCCCCACAACGGTTGTCGCCCGCCTAAGAAACGGCGCGTGTAGCAATACGAGAATTGCTAATTATTCATTTCGCCTGGCGCGAACTAACTGGAAACCAACGACGAAACCCTGATTCTATTTCGGTTTCAATGGAGGCTTGGCATGCATATTCGATGGCGCGGACTTGAACTACCTAGTATAGTCGAGTGCGAAAAAGAGACATTAACCGCAACCTATGGCAAGTTTTTTGCTGAGCCATTCGAGCGAGGACTCGGCGTTACTATCGGCAATAGCCTGAGACGCCTACTACTCTCCAGTTTGCTGGGAAGTGCCGTTACGCAAATTAAGATCCGCGGGGCACAACATGAATTCTCAAGCATTCCTGGAGTCCTGGAAGATCTTACCGATATCGTCCTGAACGTTAAATCACTCGTGGTGAAAAACCACAGCGGATCCACGCGGGTAATTACCGTCGAGAAAGATCAAGCCGGACCCATCCTGGCCAGCGATATCCAGACAGATGCCGACGTGGAAATCATTAACCCGAACCTCGTACTCGCTAACCTAACCGACGACGTCCCCTTTATGATGGAAATGGTGGTCGAGGATGGTCGTGGCTACGTGCCCGCCACTGAACAGGGTAGCGGTGATCACGAAATTGGAATTATTCCCATCGACGCCGTTTTTAGTCCCGTAACACGCGTACGTTATGAAATTGATGAAACACGCGTGGGACAAAAAACCAACTACGATAAAGTCACCCTGGAAATCTGGACGAACGGCTCCGTGTCCCCCGAATTGGGACTCGTGGAAGCTGCCAAGATTCTCCGGAAACATCTCAATCCATTCGTTCAGTACTCCGAACTGGGTCCCCAAGTCCATGCGGCAAATCGGGCTCCCCGATCCACCCATGATGCCGAACTGGAATCCAAGTTGAGTATGCCGCTGGCAAGCTTAAGGCTCTCCGTGCGAGCAAGTAATTGCCTGGAAACTGAAAACATCCATTGTGTTCGGGACCTCGTTCAACTGACCGAAGATGAACTCTTGGAAGTAAGGAATTTTGGAGAAACAACCCTGACGGAAGTGCGAGAGAAATTGACCGAACTGGGACTGCATCTGGGTATGCGAGTCCCCCCACCGGCCAACCCTCTCGTCTCCTAGGATCATTCAACCACCATAGTCTGCACGGGCACGAAGTTGAGCTCGCACCAGTACCAGAGAATACAGAACGAACCATGCGACACAAAAAACGAGGCCGAACACTCGGCCGCAACTCCAGTCATCGACGAGCACTGCTGCGAAATCTCGCCAGCAGCCTGTTCTTGACGGAATGGGATTTCGAGGAAGAGATCACGGTTCCATACGATGATCCCCCCAATCATCCCGGCCGGATTACAACCACCTTGCAAAAGGCCAAGGAAGTGCGTTCGCTGGTCGAGAAATGCGTGACCATAGCTCTCAAGTCGCTCCCCGCTGAACGCGAAGCAGAAGAATTTGCCTCCACCGCGGACAAGGGAACCGATTCAAGCGCCTGGGAAGCCTGGCGCAACAGTGAACAATGGCAACAATGGGCCGCAGCCCGGGCACCCGCCGTCAACGCTCGACGACGCGTCCTGCGCATGCTAGGAAACAAGAAAGCGGTCAAAGCCCTCTTCGAACAAGTCGCACCCCGCTTCGAAGACGAAGGACGTACCAGTGGCTATACGCGAGTCCTGCGGCTTGCCAAACCGCGTCTGGGAGACGGTGGCATCCGAGCCATCCTGGAATTCTCCGGAAAGAATGATCGTATTAGTGAAACTACGGCACAACCACTCGTCGCCGATGATGACTTAGATGATGATCAAGAGGTGGGGGCCGAAGAGTCCGTGGAAGATGTCTCTGACGAAGAAACAGCAGCCGTGACTGAGGATCAGGCAACAGAGGAGGCTGCGGTCGAAGAAGAGACAGCCGAAGAAGAAGCTGCCGACGATCAGGCCGCGGAAGAAGAACCGCCAGCTGTTGAAGAAGCGGCCAGTGAAGAAGAGACACAAGACAACCAGGATGCTGCCGAAGACGGCGAGGCAACGGAAACTGCCCCGGCGGAAGACTCCACCGAAGACGACAAAGAGTAACTTGACTCGATTCGTGTTTGCTGGATACGATTAGCCGCCACAACCTTGCTTCCCGAGGTGGCACAAGGGATTGAACATGAGGTTCAAACCAACAGGCCGGGAAACGGCTGCCAGTCGCGTGATGCCTGCCAAGCCGGCCCCAGCTAACGGCTTTGATTTCACGCAACACATGCATCATTTGTGCCACGATGCCTGTACACGACTTCCCGAACTACAGCATGTCGACATGCAGCGGGTTGCCGTGACCTTTTCCCAGGCACGCAAACAGGTTGCCCATGGTCTCTATGCATCTTTGACACCCATGCGATTTGAGGGAGGGGCACTTTTAGACACCACGGAAGAACGCCACTACACCGTACAACGCCTGTTTGATGCAGATGGCCGCGAAATGATGTATATCCTGAGGTTTTATCTGCCACGCTTCATGGAAGAGAGCTTCCAGGAAAAACTGGTAACCATTTTCCACGAATTGTGGCACGTCAGCCCTGAATTCGATGGAGACCTGAGACGCCATGACGGGCGCTGCTACCTCCATACTCATTCTCAGCAGCAATACGACGTCTCGATGGCTCGACTCGTTTCTAAATGGCTCCAGTTGAATCCATCACCTTCGCTCTATGCATTTCTGCAATACAATTTTTCCACACTCCAACAGCGGTTTGGTCGGATCTATGGAATCAAGATTGCCCATCCAAAACTGATTCCTCTCGATCAACCCTCCAATTCTTGACAACGAGTCTCGGCGATCTGGTGAGCAGCTAGCCCTGCCCCGGCAGGGGCCGTAACGTCAAAACTGCATTGACCCCACGCCACGACAGCGGTATCCTCCGCTGCCTCCAATGCCCGTTCCAGAAGACGGTAATCATGAACCGCAATCTGCTGCAAATATCGCTGATATTTATCCTCGTCACACTGGCAGCACTACTGGGTGGATGCCAATTGTGGTCTACGCCAGAATGGACAGTGGATCAGGAAAAGACCCTGGAATTGCCCACACCTCGCATGTCGGTCGATTCCGTAATCCTGGAAATTGCTTTTGTTCACGTTACCCCGGCAGCCAACCAGGTCGATGCGGCCTTATGGCACGATGTCAACGCTGTCCCGTTGCCCTGGCAAACTCAGAAAAAACTGGCGTTTAATGGAATTCGTTGTGGCCTCATTGCTGGCCAGCTGCCTGCTTCCTTGCAGCAACTTATCCAAGCCGACAAGAACACGCTGGATCTCCAGGATTTGAATGGCAATCTGGAGCATGATCTCCAAGGCCGTAATCAACGCCTTCACAGCCGCGCCGGGCGTCGCGGACAAATTGTCCTTACAAACAAGATTCTCCCTACCGTTCACCTGGTAACTCGTGACGGAAACTATTCCAGCGGTGAGACCTTCCATCAGGCACAGTGTGTTCTCGAGATCCGAACCTACCCCCAGGGAGATGGACGAGTTCGAGTGCAACTGACACCGGAAATCCAGCATGGTCACCTTAGGAGTCAGTTTGTCGGGCACGATGGTTCATGGCTAATCAATAATGATCGTGAAACTCGCTCATTTGATTTCCTGGCTATGGAGGTTCTCATGACACCCGGGGAGTCCTTAGTGCTCAGTTGCACAGCGGACGTCAAAGGACTAGGACAACACTTGTTCGTAGACGGCAAGCGTGACTCAGACACCCAGTATCTGGTGCTGGTGAGATTGGTGCAAACGCAATTCGACGACTTGTTCGCTCCCGACAAGACCGCTCAACCTGTCACGGATCGCTGGGAATGATCAGCCGGCGCCCCGTTGCCAGCAGGCCTGCTCTCGCCGATAATAGGACCATACTGGACTGAAGATTCCCACGGGTGTGTTCTTCGGTGGGATGTCTTCTGTACCTTTTTGACGCTCAACTTACCGTCGCTGGTCAAGTGGAGCTTCTTCTTTGAGCAAACTGTTTGCCTGAAATAAAACACAAGGAGTTGGTTGAATGGCTCTCGTTCCTCTTCGTACTCTGCTGGACCATGCTGCAGAAAACAACTATGGCGTAGCCGCCTTTAACGTCAATAACATGGAACAAATCCAGGCGATCATGGAAGCCGCCCATGACACAGATTCTCCTGTGATCGTGCAAGCTTCCCGTGGAGCGCGGTCTTATTCTCAAGATGCCTACCTGAGACATCTAATGCTGGCCGCCGTAGAACTCTATCCCCATATCCCGGTGACAATGCACCAGGATCATGGCAATAGTGTTGAGACGTGTTCCAGCGCCATCGAAAACGGCTTCACTTCCGTCATGATGGATGGCTCCTTGCAGGAGGACGGGAAGACGCCCGCGGATTTCCAGTACAACGTGAAAGTGACCACCGAAGTCGTGCAACTGGCGCACCCGCAAGGGGTTTCCGTGGAAGGCGAATTGGGGTGCCTGGGATCGTTGGAAACCGGACAGGGGGACCAGGAAGATGGACACGGCGCAGAAGGAGTCCTCTCGCGTGAACAACTGCTGACCGATCCTGATGAAGCAGAAGAGTTCGTCGCAGCCACAGGTGTTGATGCACTCGCCGTCGCCATTGGAACCAGTCACGGCGCTTATAAATTTACCCGCCAACCCGATGGTGATGTGCTGGACATGAATCGTATCGAAGAGATCCACCAGCGACTTCCGAATACCCACCTGGTGATGCATGGTAGCTCTTCCGTCCCGCAACATCTGCAGGACATCATAAACCAGTTCGGCGGGCTAATTCGGCAAACCTGGGGAGTTCCGGTAGAAGAAATCCAACGGGGCATCCAACACGGTGTCCGTAAAATCAACGTGGATACTGATAATCGACTGGCCATCACCGGGGCCATTCGCAAGGTGCTGGCAGAAGATCCCGAGAAATTTGACCCCCGTGACTATCTCAAACCAGCACGGGAAGCGATGAAACAGGTCTGCGTCGATCGTATGACCTCTTTCGGGCAAGCGGGACATGCTAGCCACCTCTGCCAAACGGTCGGAACCTGACGTTCACGTTGCCCCAAATGCCAACCCTCGGTACAATTCGAGCCGCAGAAAATATGCGCAGGATTCTCTCGTCAAGGATGACGACGCCATGCGAATGGATGATGCTTCAAACGCAGATGTTGTATCGGCTGCCCCGTGCGAATTAGCCCGCCAGGTCATCAGAACCGAAGCAGCTGCCTTGCAACAATTGGCCAACCAGCTTCCCGCTGAATTTACTGCGGCCGTTCGCACTATCTTCGATTGCCCGGCTACAGTGATTTTGACTGGTATCGGCAAAGCAGGATTGATTGCTCAGAAACTTGTCGCCACTTTCGGTTCCACCGGAACACCAGCTCATTTCCTTCATCCCAGTGAAGCAGTCCACGGCGATCTCGGTCGGATCCAACAGCAGGACCTTGTCGTGCTACTTTCCTATAGTGGAGAGACGGAAGAGATTATCCGCCTGATGCCGTCGTTGCGCCAGATGAACGTAACCACGATCGCGATCACCGCGCGGCACACGAGCAGCCTGGGCCAGGCTGCCCAGATCGTACTGGAACTGGGCCAGGTCGAGGAAGCGTGTAATCTTAAGCTCGCACCAAGTACCAGCACAACGATGATGCTGGCACTCGGTGATGCCCTGGCCTTCGTGGTTAGTCGGATGCGATCTTTTGGCAAAGAGGATTTTGCCCGTTTTCATCCCGGCGGCAGTTTGGGGAAACAACTGGCCCGGGTCGAAGACGTCATGCGTCCGTTGGATCAATGCCGACTCGCTTCCGAACAACTGACGGTACGTGAAGTTTTCACCCAGGCACTGGTACCCGGGAGACGTACAGGTGCGGTCATGCTGACAGACGAAGCCGGTCGCCTAACCGGACTATTTACCGATAGTGACCTGGCGCGCTTGCTGGAACAAAAACAGGATTTCGCCGTTGATGAACCCGTGAGCCACGTCATGGCACGCCAACCCTACACAGTTAAGGCCAATTCCTTCATGACGATCGCTGTCGACATCCTGGCAAGTCACAAGATTAGTGAACTCCCGGTCGTCGATCAGGACGGAGTCCCCATCGGGCTAATCGATATCACGGATACCGTTTCCTGGTTACCAAGTCAGCAAACAAGCAACAAACACCAGGCGCTGCCATGGTCCAAAAGTGCCTAACCAAAAAACAGGACCTAGTAAACAAGAGGGGGATCTGAACCATGCCAGACGATCAATGTCAGCATATCCAGTGCATCTTGTCTGACGTGGACGGTGTTTTGACCGATGGGGGGATCCTCTTTAACAACGAGGGAATCGAAACCAAGTCCTTTCATATTCGCGATGGCCTGGGAATCAAACTTTGGCAGCGCGCCGGCTACCAGTTTGGAATTCTTACTGCTCGCACATCTCATATTGTCAAAGTTCGCAGCGCCGAACTGGGGATCAATATCGTTCGACAGGGATTCGAAGAAAAGCTCTCCGTAGCCCAGCAGATCATGGCCGAATTAAAGATCGAGCCGGCACAAGTTTGCTACATCGGAGACGACTTAACCGACTTACCTGTCATGCGACATGTCGGATGGTCGGTAGCCGTTGCCGATGCCGTAGCCGAAATTCGTGAGCAGGCTGATCAAATCACAGAAGCTCCCGGCGGACAGGGTGCCGTACGGGAATTAATCGAAACTCTATTGCGAGCCAAAGGACGTTGGAAGGACCTGATTCGCCACTATACAACAGATTGAGTCGGCCAAGCCGCACTTTGCGTGCTATGTTTTCCAATATGTATACAATCGTCCCATTCCACTATCAAACGACACTGATCATAACCCCCTGACGGGAAACTCATGTTGCGACGTGTTTCTGGCACCGCCATTTCCTTGCTGATTGTCGCCATAGCCTACACAGGTTATGCGCTGCTGGTGGTCCCCTGGATTGAACCAGCAGCAACTGCCAGCAATGACATTGGGACCAAGGACAATTGGTTACCCATGACGCCCCGCCGCCGAGAAGAACTCGCCAAGCTCTTTCCGCCTGGTTCCTGGCAACTGGACAGTCCCACGATTATTGAAAGCAGTTATGGCACACTGCTCTTCCAAGAAAACATCAGGACCAGTCAAACACTGGAAATAAAGCCCTGTACACTGCTTGTTTATGCCCAACAATCAACCGGCCACCAGGATGATCGGCAGGCAAAAGCAGGCCGTCGCATTTACGTACTTGATGCCCCCGACGGTGCTTTGCTGGAACACGAGGGTAACTTCGATCTAAACCAGACACAGGGAGGGCGTATTGTCGGTGGCCGGCTGCTCGGCCAGGTATCGATTCAGAGCGCTGCAACTTCAGCAGAATCCAACGACTCCGTTCGTATTTCAACACGAAACATCCAGATCGACCGACAACGAATCTGGACTCCCCACGAAGTCGATTTTCAAATCGGACCTCATCATGGGAGCGGCAGGGACCTGGTGATCACGTTAGCCCGTGTCAATAATCCAGAGAGGATCGATCAACGACCCGACCTGTTCAACACGATCGATTCCATGGAACTGATTCAAGTGGATGGAATCCACTTGAAGTTAAGTCGCCACCTGGTGGATCGCGACACGCAAACAGTCCCCGGTAAACCGTCGGCAACCAGCAGTACGATCCCGGTCGAAATCCGCTGCCAGGGACCCTTGCGAATCGATCTCCGCAAGCAAGTGGTTTCTCTTGAAAAACACGTCGATGTACTCGTCTACAATTCACCTGGCTCCGTCGATCAGCTGACGTGTCAGCAATTGGATTTGCATTTCAAGCCACGACGCTCATCTCGCCTGCTATCCAAGAACTCGGTGAACCAGGAAACTGCTCGTACGAAAACAACGCTCGCCGCGGGCATTGAACCTGTTGAACTGGCCGCGATCGGAAATCCCGTTATCTTGCGAGCTCCCTCGATCGGAACCCTGGCCCGTGCCCAACGCATACTGCTGAACCTGCCCCGTCGCCGTATTCTCCTGGAAGACACAAACCAGGCCCGGATTGTCCAGGAAAACCATGAATTACTGGCCCCTTACATCGAGTACGAGTTTGCTGCTGAACCCGGACGCTTGGGTCAATTTATCGCCACCGGACCTGGACGCTATGAAGGCCAGTCAGGTACCGCCACGCGGCCGGAATTCATGGCCAGCTGGCAACAAGAATGTCGACTCGTCAAGCAACAACAAGAACATGTTTTTTCTCTCATTGGCAAAGCGCAGATATCCCAGTTGCAACACGGAACGGTCCAGGCCGATGATCTCCATGTCTGGTTCCGTGAAATTGCTACGACTCACCCGGTTGCCTTTGAACCCGCGACGAAACCTCGCACCACACTGGCCAACCAGGCACCGGACAGGCCAGTCGCCGCCAACTCCTCCTCGCGAGCGATCCAGAGCCGGATTATCCCGCAGAAAATGGCCTTCCGTGGAAACGTCCAGGTCGACACGCACCAGTTATCCGCGCGCACGAACCTGATCGAAGTCTGGTTTCGCGAACCTGGCATCACTGCTGCGACCAGTAACACTGATCCACCAGTGGCACCCCCCGCCAAACCTAGTACCACCCTGAGCCTGCCAGTGACAACCAAGAGGAGTAAACTGGATGTCTCGGGAGACCAAATTCGTCTGCAAGTCGCTCTCTCCAATCCTCAACCTGCAATTACCAATTTGGCCGTGGATGGGAATGTGTCACTTCGACAAATCGACGCTTCCCCAAATAGTAGTAATGGACTGCAACTGAAAGCTCATTCTCTGCAGCTGGCGAGAAACGTAAAGGGGCTAGCCAAGATCGACATCCGTGGAAACGAACAGATAGCTCAACCAGCTGAAATCCAGGCGGGCCCCCTGAAATTAATTGGAATGGACATTCACCTGGATCAACAAATCAATCGAATGTGGGTCGCCGGTCCCGGAGAGATGCACTTGCAGCAGGCCCAAGCGTCCAGGCCTCCTAATTCCACTCAAATCACCTGGGGTAAACGGCTCGACTTTGACGGCCAAACTGTCACCATCGAAAAAGATGTCAAGACCCTCGTCCAGTCGCATGCGGCCAATGGACAAAGCACCCAAACACGGATTACCGGCGCCCTGCTGCAAGCAACTCTCAATCGCCACCTGAACCTTCAGCAACCAGATAGCACAACGCCACTGCAATTAAGACGACTTACCTATGGTGGTGGTATCAATATCATCAGCCAAACCAGGTCAGCCACTAGCCAACCGCTGTCGATCGACCAATTACAAGTGCGCAGCATGTTCCTGGATCAACAGACAGGTGAACTGCAAGCAACCGGTCCAGGGTGGGGAAGTAGTGTACGTGTTGATCAACGGAAAAAAGTGGACGCTAATCCCATGGCGCCCCCCGAACTGATTTACGTGCGAGTCCAATTTGAAAATGGAATTGTTGGAAATATTCTCAACCGACACATTCGTTTCTATCGACGTGTCCAAACCCTTTATGGACCCGTGCCTGACTGGAACCACGTGCTAGATGCCAATATTCCCAACGGGCTCGGCGAACAGGGAATCGAACTGGTTTCGGAAAAACTGGAGCTTGCAGACCTGCAGCAACAGGGGCAATCCGTTGTCCTGACCGCAACTGGAAACACTCACCTTGAATCCCAAAAATATTCCGCACTTGCACATCAGCTGAAGTTCGCTCAGCTCAACAGTCTACTCGTCCTGGAAGGCGACCGGTTGCCTGCTCAACTATTCCTCAAGCCGAGCAAGGCCGGAGCACCGGATGCTGCTGCCAAGAAGATCATGTACTGGTTTGACACGAATCGCCTGCAGGTCGAAGGAGCGAACTTCATCAATTTCAGGCGGTTCCCGAGTATTCAGCCAGCCGCGGGCAGGTAGCCCGGGCCATTCAAACCAGCCGCCGACGCTCTGCTTCCAAGTGCTCCACGAGAAAACCAATAGCGCGTTCAGCCATGTGATTGTAATACGTAAAACCGTGACCACCAGCTTCTGTCTCCAGGTCACACTCAAAGGGAATTCCTAGAGACGCCAGCTTCATCTGCAAACGGTCCGAACTCTCAAACCAGTCTTCGTCCGTCGGGTCGCAGCAAAAAAACTGGTGACGGGGCCAGTTGAGCGGATGGACATGCAACGTTGCCGTGTCCTGGCGGGCTGCTTCGGGTTCCTCGTACATCAAGGGTAGTGTGACGTCACCCTGGTCAAACCGCAGCTGGTAATCAATCGCTGGTGAAATCGCAGCCACCACTGGAAATAACTCCGGATACTTGTAAGCAAAACGCAAACTTCCCTGGCCACCCATGCTGGTCCCCAACAAGCCTACGCGCGGGGGCTTTGTCCCCCATCGCTGCTCTATGTAGGGCATAACGTTCTCCAGCACATGCTGCTGGGCAGTTACTTGAGAATCAAACTCTGCGCAAATCCGGTCCGTCCACCAGCTGCGCTGGGTAATCGGTGACACCACTGCCAAACCGTGCCGATTAAACTGGTCGGTGAAATACGGATTTTCTCCCAGCCGGCCAATATGGACTCCATGCAAGAACAGCACGACAAAACCAGCTTCATTCATCGTCGCCGGCTCAAAAACATCACAAGGATGGCCACCCACCGACTCTTCGCTCCAGTGACCACTCGTCTCAGCCAACGTTCCCTCTCCTTCAACAAACCAGTCGAACCTGACCGTGCTGGGTCGACTACTCTGTTGTAACGCTTCGAGTGATTCATTGCGACCCGCCAGTCACATCTGCTATAAATTCGAAGAAACCCTTCCCTTGTGAGAGGCACCAGAGTCCAGTAGGCTTGAGACGTACCGAGCAAAGTGTTGTAGCCGAGGAGTCGCCAAGTTGACCGATATCTCGATTCGATCTGCTGACTTGAAAGCAGTCGAAGTTGCCTGGTTTGCTGCGCTTTGTGATGATGACTTTCGCTACCTGGGTGTTCAGGAAGAAAGCCTGCGCAGCACCTGGAAACACTGCTCCGAAATCTGCCAGCTGGCCGATCGCTTGGGATACAACAATATCCTGTTACCCAACGGTTACGTTCCGGGTCAGGACACGCTCACGTTTGCCGGTGGATTAGCTCCGCTGACGCAGCAGATTTCACTGCTCGTTGCCATCCGCTGCGGCGAGTACCACCCTCCCATGCTGGGCCGAGCCTTGGCCAGCCTGGACCACATGCTGGCAGGTCGTTTGACCATTAACATTATCTCCTCGGACATGCCAGGGACGACGCTCTCATCCGAGCAGCGCTACCAGCGTTCCCGCGAGGTCATTGAAATTCTCAAGCAGGGGTGGCAACAGGAACGGATTGATTTCTCAGGAGATTTCTACCAGTTTGACCTGGCAGCCGAGCCGGTTAAGCCATACCAACAAAATGGTGGGCCGCTGCTCTACTTCGGTGGCATCTCAGAGGCAGCACGCGACTTGGCTGCCGAGCACTGTGACGTCTTCCTGATGTGGCCGGAAACAGAGCCCCGGCTACAGGAGACCATCCGCGATTTATCTCAGCGGGCCGCAGCTTACGGTCGTAAAATCGACTTTGGACTGCGTATCCATGTAATTGTGCGTGAAACCGCACAGGAGGCGCAAGAGGCGGCCAGGCAACTGGTTTCACGACTGGATCAGACCACGGCCGACTCTCTGAAACACCGTTCCATGGACTCCAAGTCACTCGGCGTCGAACGGCAAAACCAGCTGCGTGCAGAAGCAGACAAAGATGGTTATATTGAGCCCTTCGTCTGGTCAGGGATTGGACGCGCCCGGTCAGGATGTGGCAGTGCCATCGTCGGTACGCCGGAACAAGTTTTACAGAAGATCAATCGTTATACCGAAATGGGAATGCGCTCCTTTATTTTCTCCGGGTATCCGCATCTGGATGAATGTGACTTGTTCGGGCAACACGTGCTGCCACACTTAGAAACGTGCCAGCTGGCGGTTGAGCAACAAAGGCGAGTCGATGATCCCATCACACCTCTTTCCGACAGGTCGGCACCATGAATGAACCTCTCCAGCAGCGCTGGTATCACGGCATTACTCGTTACCAATGGCTGGTGCTGTTTATTGCCTCCGCGGGCTGGGCTTTCGATGTATTTGAAGGCCAGATTTTTGTTGCGTCCATGCGAGAAGCCATGCCGGCATTGCTGGGTGTCAACGCAGACAACCCGCTGGTAGGAAAGTGGAATGACTGGGCTTTTGGCAGTTTTCTCTTGGGAGGGGCCTTTGGAGGTGTCTTTTTTGGTGTCTTGAGCGATCGCATTGGCCGTTCAAAAACCATGGTAATCACAATTCTCTTTTACTCCTTGTTTACCTGTGTGACCGCCTTTGCTCAAACGCCTAGCCAAATGGTCGGCCTGCGATTCCTGGTGGCAATGGGAGTCGGTGGTGAGTGGGCTGTCGCTTCAGCGATGGTTGCCGAGGTAATGCCACAACGCTCACGACCGGTCATGAGCTCGATCTTCCATGCCTCCAGTGTCTTCGGTACGCTCATGGCAGCCGGGGTCGGAGCCACCATTGTCGGTAATCCCGGTCTCGGTGCATCTGCCTGGCGATGGGGATTCGCCATCGGTGTTGTGCCTGCCCTGCTGACCCTCCTGATCCGCTGGAAGCTAAAAGACCCCGAGCAGTGGATCAAGGCAAGGGAGCTTGCCAAGCAGGATACAAACCAGAAAACCGGTCGCTTGATCGAGCTCTTCCAGGGTGAACAACTACGCAACACACTGGTTGGTGTCAGCCTGGCTTCGATTGGACTCGTCACTTTCTGGGGTGGACATATCTATGGAAAAAATGCGCTGCTACGACATGCCCAGCAGCAGGCCCTGGCTACCGAACAAATCCCAGCTGATGCTGACAAGGAAACCAAGCAGGCTGCCTACAAGGTACATGACAAAGAGATCAAGCAGGCAGAAATGCTCAGCATGACTCTCAACACGCTTGGAGGGGGACTTGGTCTCGTCTTTTTTGGTACCATTTCCACTCGCCTGGGACGAAAAAAAGCCTTCATCCTCTATCACGTGGTCGCTTTCCTCCTAATGATCTTCCTCTTCAAAGGACTTATCGCCAACCAGGCCTCGGCTTTGGCACTGGGTATCACGCTGCCGGTCTTTGGGTTCTTTACCCTGGGAATGCATGCCGGCTATGCCGTTTATTTCCCGGAATTATATCCAACCCGTTTACGCAGCACGGGAGCTGGATTTTGTTTCAACATGGGGCGTTTAGCAACCGCTGCCGCCTTTTTCGGATTTGGCTACGTCGCGATTACCGCAGAAGACAAGGCACTGTTACTGTCACCTCTTTACCTGCTCGGCGCCATCATCATTCTCTTTGGTCGAGAAACCAACCAGGAAGACCTGCCGGAATAACTTTCGCCAGGGCCTCGACTGGTGTAAACAGTCACCCGGACTGCTGGTGGATCACGCGCAGATCGTGGCTGCCATCAGGCCGGGCCATTTCAAAGTACGTGAACCGTTGGTCCGGGAAATCAAGGACGTCAAAATAACGCAACGCCCGACCCGGCACAGGTGGCCGCAGCAACGGTCCTTCTGGCGTAAGACGATGGAACTGTTTTAAATCCCAACTCCAGGACAGGCCCACGCGTTCCTCGTAGTTCTCTTCCACGCTGGCTGATCCGTCGTAGAGTGCCAGCCAGGTATCACGCTCCCGCCAGACGCATCCAATGCGACTACAGTACTGGTCCCATCCGCTGGCTGATGGCCCCATGATCTGTCCCTGCCATTGCCAGTTCAGTCCGTCATCACTCAGGGCCAGTCCGGTCGCCGAAAGGATCAATCCAGTATTGTAGGCGTCTGCAGTTCCGTGGAGTTGGTCGTTACTGGAATTCCCCGCAGCATAGGCATAGCTGGCAATCATGCCCCACTGTGAGCCCATCGAAAACAGGAACGGATCCTTGACCCCCTCGGCACCGATATCTGAGGCGGTCAGGACTGGCTCTACCGCCCGCAAATCAAACTGGTCCGGCTCATCTGCCCGGACCAGGTCAATCCGCCAACGACCATCAGCCGGATCCACGTAACTGATATAGAGAATCCAGCTGCCATCCGCATGACGCCGAATAGCGCATCGCTCGATGCTGGGCGAATCAACCAGGTCCTTGGTAGCTCGCCAGATTGTTTCAAACTCAATGCCATCGCGACTCCGCGCAATCTGGATCTCCGCTCCCCGATCCGGTTCCACGCCCCGGGGTCGACGCAATCGGTAGACCAGGTAAAACCATTGGTCCTGGGAATCGTACATGGCGCCCGGAGCGCCAATCCAGTAACCCTCGCCCTCGCCTGGTGGTTCACGAACGACCGTGGCAGCCAGCGGGTCAAAGCGATTTTCCTGTTTCCAGTGTTGCGGATCCATCATTACAGCCTTTCCAGCTTTCCAGGTTCACGAATCAATCCAGAAAAAACCTCTAACCATGCTTCTCCGGAAATCCCTTCTCCTACCAACCATACGAAATAATTGACTCCTTGAAAATCGGTGACATGGAAATCCCGTTGCATCACCCGGTACCCGCATCTTGGCCGGCAGCCTAGAATAGGAACTTGTCAGAAACTACCAACACTCTTGCAATCCAAAGGGCTTTCGTGAAAGTACTGCTCAGCTCATCCCGGTTACAGGAAGGCATCCATCAGATGGCTGACCAGATCAGCCAACATTACGAGGGGCGTGCCATCACCGTCGTGGGAATATTAACCGGTAGCCTGATGCTGCTGGCCGACCTGATTCGCATGCTAGACCAGCCTATCCGCATTAGCCTCGTGGAAGCCAGCAGCTATCGAGGCACAACCACCCGGGGGGAACTGACTATCAACCCGGACCTGCTCTCGGATATCGAGGGGCGGGATATCCTGTTGATCGATGACATCTTCGACACTGGATACACGCTGCAAAAAGTAATTCGAATGATTGACGCTTTGCAGCCAAACTCGGTTCGATCGGCAGTATTGCTATTGAAGGAGGGGCGCCAGGAGGTAGAGTTAAGACCAGATTTTGTGGGATTTCAGATTCCGGATCAATTCGTAGTCGGCTATGGGCTCGATTACCAGGATCTTTTCCGAAATCTTCCCTATGTTGCTACCCTGGAACCTGAAGATCTATCCGGTGAACCGGAATGAAACCACTGCGCACCGTGCTGGTGACTCGACGCTTCTGGCCCCTGGTCGGGGGTGCCGAAATGGTAATGGCCAACCTGGGATCTGAATTCCAACAACGCGATATTCCCTGCCAGATCCTGACCGCACAATGGGAAGCCTCGTGGCCCGTCGAGTTTGTTCATCGGGAGGTTCCCGTGGCCCGTCTGCGAAACCCCAGGCAACGCATCTGGGGAACATTTCGATACCTAAGAAGCCTCGCGAGCTGGTTGAAGACTCATGCAAATGAAATCGACCTGGCCTATGTCTCGATGCTAAAACATGACGCTTACACGGCAACCCGGATTTGCCAGCAACTGGGAATACCCGTGGTCCTGAGGGCCGAGGGTGGCGGCCAGACCGGTGATTGCCACTGGCAAACCACGGCACGTTTCGGCTTATCGATTCGTCGACGCTGCCAGGCCGCTGATGCAATCATCGTTCCCAGCCAGGCCATCATGCAGGAATTACTTGAGGCCGGATATCCGGAAGATCGACTACATCACATTCCCAATGGGGTCCCCGTTCCAACCACTCCCGGCGAGACCACCCGTGGAGAAGCCCGCCTCGCACTGGCGGAAGCAAACCACGACCTGATTGCCAGTCCGAACGAATCCATCGTCGTTTACACCGGGCGACTGGATCGCAACAAGGGATTGTATGACCTGGTAAATGCCTGGCCAGAGGTACTCCGCCACCAGCCTAACAGCCAACTCTGGCTGATCGGGGAAGGACCTGAACGTGACGAACTCTTTCAGCAGATCAAGGACCTGGATCTCCGTGGCCAGGTGGTGCTGCCCGGCGTCTTTGATGACGTGGAAGAAATACTTGCGGCCGCCAACCTGTTTGTCCTGCCCTCCTATTTCGAGGGCCTGTCGATTTCCCTCCTCGAAGCCATGGCCCACCAGGTCCCGGTCATTGCATCGGACATCCCGGGAAACAGGGACCTGGTGGAAACTGGTGTCAATGGCTGCCTGGTACCAGCCGGTGATGTGCAGGCAATCTCACAAGCAATTCACGATGCACTGGCCAATCCGGATCGCTCCCAGGGCTGGGCCAAGGCCGCTTACCGAACCGTCCAGGATCAGTACTCCCTGACCTCCATGACCAACGCACACTTGAAGCTATTTGAACAACTAGTTGGCTAAGCCATGAGTTTGCTGCCATGACAACCCGTATCGTGTTTTTAGTGCCGGACCTGGATGCTGCCGGGGATCTTAGCCCCTTGCACGTTCTCCTGGAGGGCCTGCCCCCTGAACAATACGATCTTCATGTCCTGTCGTTTTCACGCGGGTCAATCACCAACCAACCTGAAGAATCCGCGAGTCACGAGTGGACCACTATCAACCGAAGAAGCCAGAGCGACCCGTTTGCCTGGTGGCAATTTCGCAGTTACCTCCGGCGCCTGCAGCCACAAATCATCCACCTCTGGCAACCGTTCGATTTTGCCTGGACCACACTACTGACCGATATCCTCCATCGTGGTACGTTGGCAGTCAGTTTACAGGATCCTGTTCCCCGCTTAGTCGAGCATCCTGACCTGCCAACTCAACTAATCTGCAAGCGGCCTTACCAGTTCATCACCTCTACATCCTGTCTGCGAGACCGACTCGTAGCGGCCGGGATTACGGATCAACAGTGTGCCGTGATCCCCTCCGCTGTACCACTGCCTCGGATCACGTCAGGACATTCCGCTCAGCTGGCTGATCTTGACCTGCCTGCTGAAAGTCGGTTGATTGGCAGTCTGAATCCGCTGCAATCATGGAAACAGCTTCAGGATCTTATCTGGATCACTGCCGTGCTCAAGGTGGCAACTGATGATATCCACCTGGTCATGAATGGCCACGGTCCTGAACGCCGGCGTTTACAGAAATTCGCGCAACAGGTCGAGATCCAGGACCACGTGCACTGGATCGATGACTCGAGTCACTCTGCCCGGTGGCTTCCTGGAATCGATTGTTACGTATCAACAACTCGCCACCTGGGCCATTCACCGGGAATCCTTCATGGTATGGCAACCTCGCTGCCGGTGGTTGCCATCGACTGCCCAGGCAATCGCGAACTGGTCACGCCCCATGAGCATGGAATTCTGGCCCCCGGCGGCGACTGTGGTTCACTGGCGCGTGCGGTATGGAAACTGCTCAACGATACCCCCCTGGCTCGACAACTGGGAAAACAGGCTCGACAGCACGTGGCACAATATTGCACGATCGACCAAATGGTCCACGGTCATCACGAGATTTACCAGGCGCTACCCATTGGCCAGACTCTCTCTCGTGGGAACCGCTGACACCACCTGGCCTGACCCTTCCACCCGAGGCGGTTGATTTCAAATGATCTTGCTCGATCATCGTCAATCTGAAACGATTGAAGGCGTGATCCATGAAAGCTCCACCAGCAAGGATCGGGAACCAAAATAAATGACCTCCAGGACAACTTTTTACGTAGTAATCGTTCGTTTTCATCACCAATGAGCCGGACCGGCAGAGAACCTCTCCAGGTCACATCCTCAGCTAACCAGCTTCATTGAAATCATTTCTCTTTTGATGGCTAACCGGATCTATGTGCGGCATTGTTGGAAGCGTCTGGACCCGACCCGAACTGGCCATCAGCCAGGACGTGCTGGGGAAAATGATGACCTCGCTGCGCCATCGCGGGCCCGATGACCACGGAACCTATCTCCAGGACGTCCAACTGGAACCCGCTAGTGGATCAGAGCCGGGAGTGGCCCTGGGATTTCGTCGACTGGCCATCATTGACCTGCAAACGGGCAATCAGCCACTGGCTAACGAGGACGGTTCCATCCAGGTAATCTTCAATGGAGAAATCTATAACTTCCAGGAACTGCGGAATCGCCTGAAACGGCTGGGCCACGAATTTCGTACAGAAAGTGATACGGAAACGATCGTGCACCTTTACGAGGAAGAAGGTACGGATTGTTTCCAACAACTCAACGGGATGTTTTCCCTGGCCATCTGGGACCAACGACAGAGAAAACTCATCCTGGCGCGCGACCGATTTGGTCAGAAACCGCTTTTTTATCGTCAGCAAAATGGACGGTTAACCTTTGCCAGCGAACTCAAGGGAATCCTTGAAGTACCGGGAACCCCGCGAACCGTTAATCCACACGCCATCGATCTTTACTTGACCTACCAGTACATTCCTCACCCTCATTCCATTTTCGAAGGCATCTCGAAATTACCACCCGGACATTATGCCGTCTACGAGGATGACCAGCTCCAGGTCCAGCCCTACTGGCAACTCCCTGGCCAGCGTGAAGCCTCCTGGGATCCCGAGGAAGCCCAGCAACGAACGGTTGACCTGTTGCGCGACTCCGTCCGCATGAGAATGCAAAGTGACGTACCGCTGGGAGCTTTCCTTTCCGGTGGTGTCGATAGCTCCTTGATCGTGGCCCTGATGCAACAGGAATCGTCGAATCCGGTCAAGACATTCTCTATTGGATTCCCGGTCCGGGAATACGATGAAACCAGCTATGCTCGCCAGGTGGCTGAACACCTCGGTACCGACCATCACGAATTCAGGGTAGAACCGGATGCCGTCGACATCCTGCCCCAGCTTGTCTGGCACTACGATGAACCTTTTGCGGATAGCTCCGCTATCCCCACCTGGTATGTTGCCCAGCAAACACGGCAGCATGTTACCGTGGCATTGTCCGGAGATGGGGGAGACGAACTGTTTGCCGGCTACCCGCGTTACCAGGCAGTCCGCCTCGCCGGTTGGTTTGACCGCATGCAACCGGTCAAGCATTTGGCAGCTGCCAAGTTCTGGCAAAGATTACCTGGCTCCAACCGCTACAAATCCTACGCGAGACGCTGGAAACGCTTTGCCAAACCCCTGCATGAATCCCCGATCAATCGATACCTCGAATGGATTTCGATTTTCGGTGACTCCCAGCGGCTGGCACTCTACAATGACAACTTCTACCAACAACTTCGAGATGCTGACTCCGGATGGTTCCTGCAATCTGTCTGGCAACAATACGAACGCCGAGACGCGATTACCGCCATTTCTCTTACCGATCTCGCTACCTACCTACCCTGCGACCTGATGACCAAGGTAGACATCGCCACCATGGCTCATTCACTCGAATGTCGGCAGCCATTCCTGGACTACCGCCTGGTTGAATTCGCAGCTTCCCTGCCTATCAAGATGAAACTAGGACTCAAGACATCCAAGCTGTTGCTACAAAAAGCATTTGCTGACCAGCTACCAAATCAAATCTGGAAACGCAAGAAAATGGGCTTCGGTGTACCACTGGACCACTGGTTTCGAAATGAACTAAAACCACTAACGCACGATGTCCTGCTCGACCCCCAGGCCCGCTGCCACGAGTTCTTTCAACCGGAAACCATCCAGCAACTGGTGCAACAGCATGAAAGTAGCCAACAGGACCACAGCCAACGTTTATGGGCTGTCCTCTTCCTGGAAATGTGGATGCGAGAATGGTTGCCCGGCGCGGCCTGAGTGACATAAGCCTGTCACTGCCTGGAGGTTTTCGCCCCGATCGGGTGCTCCAGAATAGTTGCACATCGCCTACAATTCAGTTGAGCATGGTACTGCCTACACCATGTTCATGGAGACCGGGGGATGGGAAGGGTCTATTGCACATTCCGTAGTCCTGACCATCAACCGTTTCTATCTCCATGCATAACCTTGTCGCAACAATCACACATTGCCTAAAATCTGCACATCTACTGCCTGTTCAACCTGTTTCTTTTATCGATCGACTCAACGGCCTCACCGGTCCAGGGTTTCGTCGAATCGACTTGCTACCGTTACTGGTTCAGCAATGGCAAGCGACTGCAGGGCAACATGATCAGCGTTCGGGAAAGAGGAATAACGACAGACGCCTCCGACTTTTAGAACAGTCCCTGTTGCGCGGAGGCCAATTGCTGTTGGATGCAGGCAACCATTTCGGCAAAGGTTTTCAGCAATGGCTGGGATGGAGGTTGTGCTGGTCCCCGGCCGGACTTCCTGGCGGGCAACTGGTGGGCATTGCCAGTTCGCGACTGGGACGACAACTGGATGAAAAACCAAGCTGGTTTCAAACCCTGCGTCACTACTGTCACCAACTCGATCCAGAGAAACAGGTATTACTGACAGTCTCAGCAACAGCAGCAGCACCTTATGTCAATCGCGCCGCGGCATTATTCAAATTACCTTGCCTGCAAACGACGATCATTGATTCCTCTCGCTGGCGTTACTGGGGAAAACTGGTCTGGAATAGTTGTTCCGGAATACCAACTTCTTCATGTTGGTCTGCCATTATTAGTCCACGAATGGAATTCGTGACAACTCCTCGTAAATTCGAGAAACTTGAAAATACACCCGCACGTGATCGCACTCTCATTTCCGGCAGTAGCCAGGTTTGGATCTGCCATTTGCGTTCGCGGGGGATTCTCCAAAACCTGGTCACGGAACGTTTCAACAGTCCCTGGTCACCACCAGGCAGCATTCTCACCCGGCCACGGCCAACGATTGCATCTTCCAGAAACCTTGCCCACCGTGTTCCAAGCGTGCCTTCCCGCCGTCATTCGATCGCTATCGAGTCTAAACTTCATCAAACGGCATCACGAAAAATATGTCACATTCATGAAACAACGCTACTGCATTCTCCCTGGGAATACCTTTCTCACTGGACACGTCGCCAGGATGGTCCCTGGCCGGACCAGGACCCGGATCACTGGCTCGACACCTTGATTCTCCAGCAACCGGATCGACACCGCTCTGCACTGATGAGCCTGCATCGAATTGTTCAGCAACAACAATTGATTGCCACCAATGCCTCGATCAGGGGACGTTACCAGGTCGTTTGCTTCACGGCCAGTCCGTTAATTCGCTGGGACTCCCTGCGCACTTACCGCCCTCATCGAGGACGGTGGGATTTTGAACCTTACGGAATATGTCTGCAGCGCCGCTGGCTTGAAAAACGCGGTGCACAACCGGTAATCTATGGCAGTGATCATGATTGGAAGCAATTAGCAGAACACCAGCGACCTTTCTTTCAGCATCGTTTTGGAAACACATCATCGGGCGCTCCCCGCTGGGACTGGTCCATTGAAGAAGAATGGCGTTACCCGGGCACACTTTCTCTCGAAAAGCTGCCACCCGAAGCCGGTTTCCTGTTCGTCCCCACGCGTCGACACGCAGCACGGTTAGCCACCCGCAGTCCCTGGCCGGTTATCTACCTGGAAAGCAATGGCAAGAACGGCTGAGAGGTCAGCACTGATCACGAGCTGGCTTGCTGCAGGTAGCCCGCTTCGGCTGCTCTAACCGTCTCGACCAGTTCACGGATTTCATTTTCTTCCGTCGAGGTCAGCTGGCGTTGAGGAGCCCGGGGACTCCCACAGTCGATTCCCGTACAGGTGACCGCGTACTTCAGCAGGGAAACGTGAAACGAACTGTCCTGGCGATCCCGGTAGTTTTCAATCGGCAGGATCAAGTGCTGTAACCGCATTGCTTCCGACCAGTCTTGAGTCTCCAGGGCAGCCTGTAAACCCAGCGCTAATCCGGGGCAAATATTTCCAGCGCCGCTGGTAAAACCACGAGAACCGGCGAGGGCAAAAAACGGGGCAAAGCGTTCTGCCGAACCACAGTACCAGTCAATGCGCCCTGCGTCTGCGGCCACGATCTGGTTAAAGGAATCCAGGTCATTGACCGCGTACTTAACTCCCACCAGGTTGGGATGTTCCGCCAATCGCAGTAGCAAATCATCGCTTGGAATCGGCCCCTTCTTATAGATAAATACGGGACATTCCATTTCATCCAGCAGGCAGCGGTAATAGTCCTCCGCTCCTGCATCCGAAAGGTAGGGAAAAGCCAGTGGCATCACCAGGACTGCGTCGGCCCCGAGTTGGCAGGCACGGTTACCCAATTCCACGGCAAGCTCAGCTCGAAAACCGACAGGAGCCACGATGGTGGCCTCTGGACCCAGCACCTCGCGAGCAATTTGAATCACGCTGAGAATTTCATCTACCTGCAGGGCATGAAATTCTGCACTTCCGGCACATGGTATGAAAACACGAATTCCCGCCTGACCCAGTCGTTCGTACAACTGTCGTGTCGCATCCTGGTTGACATGCCCATCCTTACCAAAGGGAGTAACCGGAACCAGCTGGACGGCATGAAATCGTTTCAGATCAAGACGTTTTGTCATCAGCTTTTGGTTCCCCCTATCTTTTCCAATTCCTGTTTCCGCGTATCATGAAACTTTCACGATCCTCGGCTGAAACGGAAACTGGCAACTTCGCTTAAGTTATCGGGGACTGGGCCACACTCGACAAGCGGGGATCGCCTCAAGTTTGGTCTAAAATACAGGTTTCTCAAAGGAAAACATTATGCCGTTGACGATCACCGGGGTCAGCATCCGGGACATTCGCTTTCCCACTTCGAGAGATCTGGATGGCTCCGATGCTATGAATCCCGATCCGGATTATTCAGCCGTCTACGTAACGCTGCAAACCGACGGAGATCTGGTTGGCCATGGATTGACTTTCACGATTGGTCGTGGCAACGAACTGTGTGCCAAGGCCGTGGAAGCACTGGTTCCGTTCGTCATTGGAAAAAACATCGAATCGATCGCCGCTGACATGGCTGGATTTTGGCGAGAAATCACCGGGGACAGCCAGTTACGCTGGGTGGGACCTGACAAGGGCGTGATCCATATGGCCACGGCCGCTGTGGTGAACGCCGTTTGGGATCTGTTTGCCAAAACCGAGCAAAAACCTCTCTGGAGGTTACTCTCGGACATGACCCCGGAGCAGTTGGTTGGCTGTATTGATTTCCGTTACATCACCGATGCCTTGACTCCCGAGGAGGCCATCGAGATGCTGGCAGCCCGCCAGCCTACGCGTGGTGAGCGGGCAGCAGAACTGCAGGACATCGGATATCCTGCCTACACGACTTCCGCCGGATGGCTTGGCTACTCCGACGAAAAACTACGAGCTCTATGCCAGGCATCGCTGGAAAAAGGATGGTCTCATTTCAAGATCAAGGTAGGGCAAAACGTGGAGGATGATATCCGTCGACTGAGGATCATCCGCGAAGAAATCGGTTGGGATCGAAAAGTCATGCTTGATGCCAACCAGGTGTGGGACGTCAACGAAGCTATCCAGTACATGCAGCAACTGGCAGAATTCAAACCCTGGTGGATCGAGGAACCGACCAGCCCCGACGATGTGCTGGGACACGCAGCCATTGCTTATGCCATCAAGCCCATTGGAGTCGCCACGGGTGAAGCCTGTCAAAACCGGATTATTTTCAAGCAGCTGATGCAGGCGAACGCCATCAGTTTTTGCCAGATTGATAGCTGTCGCATGGGGGGAGTAAATGAAGTTCTTGCCGTCATCCTCATGGCCGAGAAATTCGGCATCCCGGTCTGTCCTCATGCAGGCGGTGTCGGACTTTGCGAATACGTCCAGCACTTTGCCATGTTTGACTACATTTGCGTTTCGGGGTCCCTGGAAAATCGCCTGGTTGAATACGTGGATCACCTGCACGAACATTTTTATCACCCGGTCGTGATGAAAGATGGACGATACATGCCACCCACCGCACCGGGCTACAGCATTTCGATGAAAGAAGCTTCCCTCGATGAGTTTGAATACCCACACGGGCAGGCCTGGTCAACTTGATTCCAGGTAAAAACCAGTCCACAAAGAGACGAATACAACTGTAGATTCCCGGCACACTCGTATCGTCTACGACCCCGGTGGGGATTCAGCGGGCACAGCAGGTGGCGTTGAACCTGGCGCCTGCGGGTCAGCAGCCCCAGGAAAAGCGATCGGCTCCCATTCCAGCATAACCTTGACACGCTCTCCCTTGCCTACCTCGATCTGCTGCTCGATCCATTCAAAGCCACGACGCCTGAGCTCCAAGAAATTCGTACCCTGCTGAACATTAATGCGTAACGGATTCGTTCGGGGAATGTCCTCCAGCACCTGGTTGTTCAATATCACCATCACGCCTGGACGATCTTCCGGAGCCCACTCGATCACCAGTTGAGGTTGCCGTGTCTTGAACCAGGCGAAGATAGAGAACCCGACTACCATGGCTATCCCGATCAACTGCAGGACCTGGACCCACTTCCTCCCCTTCCACTGGCGACTCAATTCAGCGGATCGATTTCGACGCACAAGCAACTCAGGCATCGTCTCGGAATCACCGTCCTTCTGGACCGTCGCCTCCCGGGATGGCAGCGACCCATGGTCCCCCTCCGTGCCATGGTTTGTCACGACATCATCGATCGATTCGAGCAAGATGGAGTCATCGTCCTCTATCTTCGTATCCACTGGACTATACTCGTCCAGTGACTGCACGAAGCGCAGCATTGCGCTATCGGCATCAACATTGTCCTCCTCGTGATAGTTGACTTCAAATCCAGAACTCGTCGCGGTCCTGCCAACAGGCGCTACCGCCGCTGACTGCCCACGGTGAGCTTCCGGGCGCTCCAGGCCCTGGCATCTCTCGAGGTCCTGAATCACTTCCGCCATCGATGCTTGCCGGTGCTCGCGGTCCTTGGCAATCATTCGCTGGAACACCTTGTCCAGTTCGGGGGAAACATCGGGGCAAACTTCCAGCAGCGACGGAATCGGACGTTGACGGTGCGCCACGAGTTTCTCAATTAACTTGTCCGCCGGGTAGGGTGGCTTCCCTGTTAATAACCGAAACAGCGTACAACCCAGCCCATAAATATCAGTCCGTGAATCAACACTGCTGACATCTTCCGCCTGCTCGGGAGACATGTAATCCACGCTACCCATGATTTGATTGTGCTGGGTTAAATCCTCGCTGCTGTCGGCGTCTTCGGCGTCCTCCAGTGAAACCAGCCCCATGTCGAGAATCTTGATACAACCCTTTCCATCAAGCAACATGTTCTGCGGCTTAATATCCCGGTGAATTACCCCGGCGCCATGAGCAAACTGTAATCCACGTGCTGCCTGGATAATACAATCCATTGATTGAGATACCGTGAACGGTCCATTTTGCTTCAGCCAGACACCAAGATCCTTACCGTCGACATACTCCATAACCAGGAAGTGAATACCCTTGTGCATGTCTGCATCAAAAGCCGTCACGATATTGGGATGGACCAACTTGGCCGCCGCTTCCACCTCGCGCTGAAAACGACGACGAGACTGATCGGACTGGGTAACTGAAGGTGATAACACCTTGACTGCCACCAGTCGTTTCATGCGACGGTGACGGGCCTTGAACACTTCGCCCATACCACCACGACCCAGTTGATCCAGGATCAGGTAATTACCCAGCAACAGGCCCTGGTGTTTGTTCTGGTAGACCCGTACCGCCTGGTACTTGGTCAGCTTGCCTGCCCGATACAACTCGCCGGCAAGTTTCTGGGAATCAGGAATTTCATCGCCGTCAGCCTTCGCAACCCAGAATGCGCGCACTTCATCCGCACTCATGATCTCCAGGTCATCAAGGTTTTGTACAAATTGTTCGTACGTGACTGACATATAGGTATCTTGCCTGTAAACGTGTAGCTACTCAACCGGGAAAACCAGCAGCAAAATGTTATCCCCTAAAAAGACCCACATTCCCCGAATTATAAGACGCAACAAGATCCACTAAAGTTCTTTCTCCAAAGATGCCCTCTTACAGCAGATCAAGCACCAAGCTACTGCTACTAAATATTGATCCGAACTTATTCGAACCGCCTCTTGATTGAACTAAGTTATTACTGTGACTAATGTAACGAAAATTCAAAACGCTTGCATCCCCGGTGGTTACCAAGGCCCCCGGAAGGGGGAAATGAGTAGCCCAAGCAACCAATACACCGTCAGTTGAATGGTTTTTGGGACAGTTACAATGGAGTTACACCTTTTCTGTCAGTCTTCTTCAAGCTAGTTCCTTGAACACTGCCAGCCACGACTTGTTTAAACCATGCACCCCGTCTAAAAAGTTCTATCGCTTTCCTATCCCCGGTGGAACCTGCAAGGAGACTTAACTGTGACATTTGACAGCCAGGAACAACGACGCATCATGGGCCTGTTTGCCACGGGAGTCACCGTCGTCAGCACTCAGCACGATCAACAAACATGGGGCATGACAGCCAATGCCATTACCAGCCTGTCCCTGGACCCACCGTTAATCCTGGTTGCCGTACAACGAGAAAGCCAAACGCATGAAAAACTAAAAGAAGCCGGGTGCTTTGCCGTTAATATTCTCAGTGCCGAGCAGGAAGAGATCTCAAATCGCTTCGCCTTTAAGGGTCCCAAAGATTTCTCTGACCTCGATTTCACCACGGACGTAACCGGGGCGCCCGTCCTGTCCGGTACACTGGGACACGTCGACTGCCGACTCAAAGAGATCCTGCCAGGTGGAGACCACGACATATTCATCGGTGAAATTGTCGCCGGAAAATCTGCTGAAGGTCAACCGCTCCTCTACTACCAGGGCCAGTACACCCGGTTGGTGCCGGCGACTGACGATGCGTAAAGCGTGAAACGGTCGCTACAGAAGACAACCGTTACAAGACGGTTACTCTTTCGAACCGACCTTCTGTCGCAGGTATTCAATCGCCTTTTTTAGCTGTGGATCCCGTGACAGTTCATCGCCGGGAACACTGGCGGTGGCTTCCCTACCGTTCCGGGCATCCTGCACCTGGCCTGCCTGGTCAATGTAGGTGTGAACGACGTCCCGTTCACGTCGGTTGGTCATGGCCACCTTGAATTCATCATCCGTTAGCTTCAGGTCATATCCGGGTGATGGACTTACCCCCCAGACGGCATCCTCCGTGGAATCCTTGCGACGATGGATGTTCGTTCCATTGGGCCTCCAGTAACTGGCCGTTGTCAATTTAAACGCACTTTTACCTCCCTCGAACTTGAAGATGTTCTGAACCGTTCCCTTTCCCCAGGTACGTTCTCCAACCACCAGCGCACGATTGTTATCTTGCAGGCAGGCGGCGACGATCTCGCTGGCGCTGGCTGAGAATCGATTGGTCATGACAACCATCGGTATCTTCTCGGAAATCTCGGTGGATCGGGTAGCATCAAAGGTGTTAACCACCACGTTATTTCTCGTGCGGGTGCTAACGATCCGCCCTTGTCCAATGAACAGGTCACAGATCTCGACAGCACGTACCAGTAAACCTCCTGCATTATCCCGAAGATCCAGAACCAGGGCCTGGTACGGATCTTCACCCTCTGGCAGCTGCAGCGCCGCCTGTAATTCCTTGGTTGACTGCTGGCCAAAATTGATCAGGCGAATGTAGGCAATCCGGGGCTCTTCCTGGACACGAAAGATCCAACTTCCATCCAATCGACGTGTATCCCCAAGCACCGACTCCACGTGAATTTTCTTCCGCATCACGTCCAGGGTAACCGGTTCCTGCTCACCGGCATGGAGGATATCCATCTGGACCGAATCACCCGGTCTTCCACGCATCAGCTTGACCGATTCATCGAGAGTCATACCCTTCGTGGAAATTCCATCAATTCTTAGTATCAAGTCACCAGCCCGAATACCTTTCTGGTAAGCCGGTGTACCAACCAGTGGACTGAGAACCTGAAGTTGCTTTGACTCCTCGTCAAATTCAACCTTGATTCCAACCCCCCCAAACTCCTGGTCCAGGTCTTCTTTCACTTGCCGAAAAGATTCCGGAACGAAGTAAGAGGAATACTCATCTAGCCCGGCGGCCAAACCTTTCATGGCATTCTCGAACAACTGGCGCTGGGGCACCTCCTCCACGTAATACTCGTCTACCAGTTGCATCGCTCGATCGATCATCGGCACAAAACGGTTGCGAGGAGCCCTTCCATAACAGATCAGTGACCCCACCAGGAAGCTGATCAGGACGAGTAAATTTCTCAGTGGCATGGGATAACCTCGGAAATCCAGAACACTTCGGGTGATTCCGCTGCATACGATTCACGATGCCCACCCGCCGCAGCAACCCTGCCATCGTATCGTGATGGAACCGAAAAGGCAAAACCGGTTTCCATAAAAGGGCATGTTTTGACTCGCAGCCCCGACCACCAGATCCCCAAGGCATGAATCGGGAGAAACTCTCAGAAAGGCACGGGTACTATGAACGCATGCTGTTCCAACAAGCTCCAATGACCGTGCCAGGAAGTATACCGCGTAAAGAAAATAAACAGAACATAGGTCGCCACCACGGAAACAGCCAGCATTCGTGACATCCAGCGAAAGACGAAATGCCGGCGTCGCGGGTGACGGTAAGCACGACTCAATGCCCAGCCGGTTAGCAGTCTCGCCGGAAAACTAAACAACACGAAGACCAGACTTGGTAACACGAACACCTCTCTTGGCGTCAATTCGATTTTCAGCAGGTAGAGGGGCAGGGCGAAGGTCAACGTAACGGTAAGTGCCAGGCAAAACATCAACGGCGCTCGGCCGGATAGCTCCCGGATATACTTCGTGTCAAACATCGCCGCAACATTCCCCTCCACGGCACCCTGTAACTGGAGAAACGGCAACTTCGGGAAAACAAACATCAGCAGGACAGCACCAGTGATCCCTGACAGTAACCCCAGCGGAAACGGAAATACGGTTGCCCCGATAAACAAGAGAATGGGCACAAGCAACCAGATTGCCGCACCAAGAAAGCCCTGCCAACCCCGCACGAAATAATAACCCAGACGCATTGCACTCACGAATTCCCACACCGCATCTCGACAACGAACGTATTTTCCAGGCCGGAATATCTCGCGTTTTAGGCGCAGCGGGGCCAGCCAGAAAAAATGCCTCAATCGCCCACCACGGAAACAAGCCCAGGCAACCTGGGCCAGGCTGAATGCCAGTAAGGCCAGCAAAAATATCCTCCAGCCTGTTGTCTCACGACTTCCAGGAGCAATCAAGTAAGACGAGTACCAAATATCCGCTACGTAACGAACCGGCCATAACAGCAACCATGTCCCCAGCGCCACGCTGCCCAACCTCGAGACCTGCCGAATCCCGATAAATCCATCACGCAGGCGACCCGTACTCGCCACCCGCGCTCCTGATTCCAACAGGTAGCCCAGGGTCAATAACTGGACAATAGGAATGGTTGCCAATATTGCCAGGACAACTACCAGGCTCACGAGTCCGAACCACCAGTCCCACCACGAACCAAGAGTCCTTGCCAACCAGCAAACCGTGAACCATACCAACCCGGTGGCAGATAACCGCGCGTCCGCCATCGATTCTTCCAGTGAAATACTGGTCATATCTATACCTGCAATTCCAGCGAACCAAAACTTCGTTCTGAGAATCCTCTCGATTTCCTAGGCCTGTTTCAGCGGTTAGTCGCTATACTTGATTATAGCGTGACGAAACAACTCTAAAACTTGGCAAGGTCATAAATCCTGACCAGTTACTGCCTGAACCGATCGGGTTGCGCATCCTACAACTCTTCCAACCTGGTGCACCATGGGTAGACGAGACTTCCTTTTCATCGGGATCTGTTGCTGTGGGATTATCGCCGTAGCCAGCAACCTGCTGAATCGCAGCCTCCTGCAAGGTTCGGTTTCCCCGCTGGAACGAGAGCTTGAAATCGAGACCGATATCCAGTCAACGATCCAACGGGTCAATGACACGTTTGCACAACATTGGTCAGCTGCAAACCTGCAGGTAGCCTCGCCGGCACCTGACCTGCTGATCGCTCGACGACTGGCCCTGGCCCTGGCCGGCACGACCCCATCCTTTGAAGAAATTCGCGCCCTTCAAGAACTACCCGCTGAAGACCGGATTTCCTGGTGGATTAACCACCTGCTTTCCGACCGCAGATATGCCGATTACCTGGCCGAACGACTGGCGAGAGCCTACGTCGGTACCGAGCAGGGACCCTTCCTGGTTTATCGGCGCAGACGATTCGTAACCTGGCTCAGTGACCAGTTGGCAGAAAACCGACCCTACGATGAATTGGTCCGTGAACTGGTAACCGTCAAGGGGCTCTGGACTGACTCGCCGGCCGCTAATTTCCTGACTGTTACCATCGATCAAAACGGCGATAAACAACCGGACGAAGCCCGCCTGGCAGGTCGAATCACGCGAGCCTTTCTTGGCATCCGGATCGATTGCCTGCAGTGCCACGACGACAAGTTGGAACAGATCGTCCTCGGGCCTTCTGACCAACCGCGTACGGGATTGCAGAGTGACTTCCATCACCTGGCTGCCTATTTCGGCTCCGTGAACAATTCCCTGCTGGGAATTCGGGATCAGCCCGACCAGCAGTACCTGTTTAAATACCTTGGCCATGACGACCAGGAGCAGATCACACCGGCCGTCCCCTTTTTTTCACAACTGGCAGGTACCGAGGGCTCCAAGCGTGAGCAACTCGCCTCATGGTTAACCGCGAACAAGAACAAGGCCTTTTCCCGCGCGACCGTGAATCGCATCTGGGCCATCATGCTGGGACAACCACTGGTCAAACCTATTGATAGCATTCCGTTACATGGACCATTCCCACCGGGACTCGAAATCCTGGCCGATGACTTCGCCGACCATGGTTTCGATCTTGCTCGACTCATTCGTATCATTGCGTCACTGAAAGTCTTCCGCCTGGAAAGTCGAGCGGACTTTACTGTTACCGAGGAACATGAAAACCAGTGGGCCGTTTTTCCCCTCACACGGTTGCGACCGGAACAAGTCGCCGGTGGTATCATCCAGGCCTGTTCCCTGACCACGATTGATGCAAATGCCCATATCTTCAGGCAGCTGGGACGGTATTTCAGTCAAAATGAATTTATCCGACGCTACGGTGACCTGGGCGAAGATGAATTCGGAAATCAGGGTGGGACCATTACACAACGACTATTGATGCTCAACGGAAAACTCATCGATGAACGCACCAAAGATAATCCCTTCACTAATGCTTCAACCCGTATCATGATGGTGACCCGGGATCCTGCCAGGGCAGTTGAAACTGGTTACCTTTGTGTGCTCAGCAGGCAGCCCACTCGCAGAGAACTGGAATACTTTCGCGACCGACTGCAAGCATCGACCGGCAAAGACCGATCCCGTTACATGGAAGACCTTTTCTGGGTCCTGCTAAACAGCACCGAGTTTTCCTGGAACCATTAAATCACCAATGAACAAACCCCTGACGCGTTCCGGAACTTGTAGCAGTGTCGATCACTGGAACCGAAGAACACTCCTGCGCGCAGCGGCTGTCGGAAGCATGTCCTGGTTGACACCCCTGGCACGGTCCCTGGCCCGCGCCGCCGAGGCGGCCCCCCGAGGCGCCCCGGCGAAGTCCGTAATCGTGCTCTGGATGCAAGGTGGCCCCAGCCAACTGGAAACATTTGACCCACACCCCAACACGAAATTCAGTGGTGATACGAGAGCCATCAAAACCAGTGTGCCCGGAATCAAGATCGGCAGCGGACTGGATCTCGTCGCCCAGCAGATGCAGCATATAGCATTGGTGCGATCCGTGGTCAGCGACCAGAAAGACCACGAACGAGCCACCTATAATGCCAAGACCGGTTTTCGACCTGATCCCACGATGGTCCATCCGGCCCTCGGATCGGTAATTTGCAGGCAGCTGAATGACCGACTTGAAATTCCTCGACACATTTCCATCATGCCAGGTTCCTGGCCTGCCCGGGGTGGCTACCTCGGGGATCACTACGATGCATTTCAAATTGGTGATCCGCGTCAACCTCTGCCAGATTTAATCAGCAAGGTTTCGCAACAACGTAACCAACGCCGCCTGGACGACCTCTTCAATATTGTCGAACCCGAATTTAGCCGTGGCAGAATCGCCACACTGGACGAGCAAAAGACGCTTCACAAGATTTCTATCCGCCGCGCCATGAAGATGATGTCCTCGAGTCAACTAGAAGCTTTTAATGTGATGAAAGCTTCTCAAAATCTCCGCAACCGCTACGGGCATACTCCGTTTGGACGATCCTGCCTGGCCGCTTGCCAGCTCATCAAGACTGGTGTCCGCTGTGTGGAAGTGACCCTGGATGGCTGGGACACTCATATCAACAACCACGAACTGCATCAAAAGCAGATGGCTATCCTGGATCCAGCCATGGCAACCCTGATCGAACATCTCCAGGAAGACAAGCTACTGGAACACACCATCGTATTGTGGGGTGGTGAATTCGGTCGCGACCCCAGGATCAATGTCGCTGATGGACGCGATCATTGGCCTCACGGATTCACGGTGGCCATGGCAGGGGGCGGAATCGTCGGTGGCCAGGTCGTCGGTGCAACCTCTCCCTCGCCAGACTTTGAATCCACTCGATCTACCCGAAATATTGTCAATCCACGCAATATTGCAGACATCCATGCCACCGTATTGAATGCACTGGGCATCGATTTTCAACAAGAAATGTACCAGCCACCCGTCCGACCTGTCCCATTATCCGAGGGACAGGTGATCGAGGAACTGATTCGCAGTTGACCGACTGCTGGGCTGGACCTGTCATGGGCCCCACCTCCTTGTTCACTGGAAACTCCGCCGCTTCCAGGATCCGGTACTTACTCGTCAAGCAGCTATCGCTGTGTTACATTTGTCCGTTGGCCAATCGTAATGCTCGAAAATGGCTGCCATGACATCGGTGATTATTCCTCTTCTCTGGAGTTCCAGGTGACCATGCAACGGCGAACCTTAACCATCGCTTTCACGCTGGCCTTGTTGTTGGTCGGCATCGGTACCTATCTCGGACGCACGGCACCACCTGTCATCCGTCCCGTGGAAGGACTTCGGCAGGACACACCTCGGTATTATGCGTTGACCGGCGCTCGCATCGTGATCCGCCCCGGCCAGGTGATTGAAGGGGGAACCCTCGTGATCCGCAACCGTAACATTGTCTCCGTCAAGGCAGGGCACCAGGTACCCGGCGGAACCCGGGTCATCGACCTGGCGGGTAAAACCATTTACCCGGGATTGATTAATTCCTTCAGCGAAGTGACCTTACCAGCTGCCGCTAATAACGTGGGTGCAAATCACTGGAATGCCACCATTCGCCCCCAACGGTCCGTAGCCCAGCATTACAAGCGTGACCAGGAGTTAAACGAGAAACTCCGTAAACAGGGAATCACCGCACAACTGGTTGCTCCTGCCAACGGGATTCTCAAGGGAACCAGTGTGCTGGTTTCCACCGACGGAAAGAGTGATACCGAAGCCATCATTCAACCAAGCGTTGCCCAGCACCTGCG
>JAYGDG010000800.1:0-11402 GCA_046583015.1 Pirellulaceae bacterium
CTTCTCCTCGCTGCGAGTCTTCCTGTTTATTTTCGGGCCGGCAACGATGGAGGTACTTGGCGCCGACGTGCTGGTCCTGGTCGTCGCTTCGATAACCATCCTGCTCGGCTCGGTGCTGGCTCTTAACCAGGACAATCTCAAGGCACGGCTGGCATTTTCCACGGTGAGCCAGCTCTCCTACATCATCCTGGGCGGGGCCTTGTTGACAGCCAGTGGCGCGTTGGGGGGAATCGTCCATATTTCCAATCATGCTGTCTCCAAAATCACGCTCTTCCTGTGTGCTGGCTCCATTTATGTCTCGACTCGTAAAACCGAGATCAGCCAGCTGTCCGGCCTGGCCAAGCAAATGCCCTGGACCATGGCCGCTTTCGCGATCGCCTCACTGAGCATCGTGGGCATTCCGCTGACCAGTGGATTCGTCTCGAAGTGGTACCTGGTGCAGGGAACCGTGGAAGCGGGAAACTTTTACGTGCTGGCGGTATTGCTGACGGGTTCATTGCTAAGCGCAGCCTACCTGGGACCAATCATCTACAAGGCGTACTTCGAAAAGGGGCCGGAGATCAACGAGGAAGTCCACGAGGTTTCCTGGGTGGTCGTGCCGCTCGTGATCAGCGCGGCGGCAAGTTTCCTGTTGGGCGTCTACCCGGCCCCTGTTCTCGAACTGGCTGCTGCCGCTCGAGATTCTATTTTCCCAGTGCTGAGGGCCATACCGTGAACTTCTTAGAGAAACACCTGGAAGATCCCGTCCGTTTTGCCCGGGTTAAGCGCTATTTCTACATCATCCTGGGAGTCATAGCCCTGGCCGAGGTGCTGCTGCTGCTGGCGCAGATCACCCTGCCCCAGTTTTTTCACCAGGAACACCATGGCTTCTGGTTCGAGTCGATTCCAGCCTGGGGTTCACTTTACGGGCTTATCTCCTGCGTGCTGATCATCGTGGTTTCGAAGTTTCTTGGCAAAGCATGGCTGATGCGCCGGGAAGACCACTATGACTCATGAGTTCATGAACAACATCTGGCTGCATCCAGGGCTCCTGCTCATCCTCGGTGCCTGGGTTATACCCTTCCTCAGGGGTCCAGTTAAGCGCGCAATGATGATCCTGCTGCCAGCCACGGCAGTAGTGCTTTGCCTGGGAATGCCGATCGGCACTTATGGCGAGGTAAACTTCCTGGGACTCGACCTGGTATTTGGCCGTGTCGACAAGTTAAGCCTGGTTTTCTCCTACGTCTTTTCGATCATGGCCCTGCTGGGCATGATTTATGCGCTGCACGTGAAGGACGACGCCCAGCACGTAACTGCCCTCGTCTATGCCGGCGGGGCGCTGGGGGTGACATTTGCCGGTGACCTGCTTTCCCTCTATATCTTCTGGGAACTGATGGCGATTTCCTCGGCACTGCTTGTCTGGCAACGCCGTGATTCGGTTGCCTGGAAGGCTGGCTTCCGCTACCTGCTGGTCCACATCGTAGGCGGGCTAATACTGCTGGCTGGGATCGTGATTTACGGGTTCGACAACAATTCGTTTTCCTTCTCGGACATGGGGCACCTCGAGAACTCGGCGGGCTGGTGGTTGATCTTGATTGCCTTCCTGATCAACGCGGCTGTCCCACCACTGGGAGCGTGGCTGCCGGATGCCTACCCGGAGGCCAGTGTGACCGGGGCGGTCTTCATGACAGCTTTTACCACCAAGTCAGCAGTCTATGTTTTGATCCGCGGCTTCCCAGGGACGGAGTTGCTCATCTGGCTGGGAGCAGCGATGGCGGTTTATGGCGTGGTCTATGCTGTCCTGGAAAACGACGCTCGCCGATTGCTGGCTTACCATATCATCAGCCAGGTTGGCTACATGGTCTGTGGAATAGGAATCGGTACCGAGTTGGCTCTGAACGGCGCCACGGCTCATGCCTTTGCCCACATTCTGTACAAGGCTCTCCTTTTCATGGGAGCCGGTGCTGTCCTGGAGGTAACCGGGCGGCGAAAACTGAGTGAAATGGGCGGTCTCTACAAGACGATGCCCATCACGCTCACCCTCTACATGATCGGCGCCTTTGCAATTTCAGCGGTGCCGCTGTTCAGCGGCTTCGTCAGCAAATCGATGGTCGTGTCAGCTGCACACGAACAGGGCATGGCATTTATTTTCCTCACGCTCACGCTTGCCTCGGCCGGGACTTTCCTTCACACCGGTCTCAAGCTTCCTTATTACATGTTCTTTGGCAAGGATTCAGGCCTGGTAGCAAAGGAGCCTCCCCGGAACATGCTGGTAGCCATGGCCCTGGCAGCGGCGGCCTGCATACTGATCGGGCTGGCGGGATTCTTTCCCCACTCGCTGTACCGGCACCTGCCGTACCTTGTCGACTATGTCCCCTACACGCTGCCACACGTTATTTCCAGCATGGGGATGCTGGCCTTCACGGCACTCGGTTTCTTCCTGCTGCTCAAGCACCTGGACCCCGAGCCCAAGATCAGCCTCGACACGGACTGGTTCTACCGACGTGGAACAGCGGTTTTTGTGAGGTTTTTCCAGAAGCCGTTATCGCAATTTGAGTTTGGCTTCGTCGGAAAAATCTACGACTTTATCATGCGCCACATCGTACTTGGCGCGGCGGATCTGCTACGCAAATTCGATACCCACGTGGTCGATTTCGCAGTCTTGGGCGTGGGTCGGACAACCCATGCCCTGAGCAGAATTTTAGGGACCACCATGAGCGGCAACGTGCAGCACTACGGACTGATCATGGCGATCGGAGTCCTGGTGCTGTTAACCCTCGCAATGATCGTACTATGACATCCCAGCTAATCCTGACCGTAATCACCTTTCTGCCCCTCGTGGGAGCAGCCGTGATTCTAGTTCTTGGCAGCGGTCAACTGCCTCGATGGATTGCCCTGGGAACGACGCTCGCCACGCTGGCTGCCATGGGTCCGCTCTGCAGCGGCTTTGACAAGACACTAGGCGGCCTGCAATTTGACGACTTCGTGCTGCACTGGTTTTCAATAGGAAACATCCATCTCAATTACCAGCTGGGAGTTGACGGTATCAGTCTCCCGTTCATTGTCCTTTCTGGCCTCCTGACCCTCCTCTGTGTCGGTGCCTCGTGGACCGCTGTCCAGGATCGAACCCGGGAGTTCTACGCTGCCCTGCTGGTTGCCGAAACAGCGATGATCGGCTTGTTTGCCGCTGCCAATTTATTCGTCTTCTTTATCTTCTGGGAGTTGATGGTCGTCCCCTTGTTCCTGCTGATTGGCATCTGGGGAGGACCTAATCGAGTCTTCGCTGCTGTCAAGTTCCTGCTTTTCACCCTTGCCGGCAGCGTCCTGATGCTGGTCGGTATGATCGCCCTTGGCGTGGCGGCAGCCCCCGATGCCACCCTGAACTTCGAGCAACTCGCCAACAGCTCGCTTGGCTTGACAACTCAGAACTGGTTGTTCCTGGCGTTCCTGGCCGCCTTTGCCGTGAAGGTACCGATGTTCCCGGTACATACGTGGCTTCCGGATGCCCACACGGAAGCTCCCACGGCAGGCAGCGTGATCCTGGCTGGAATCCTGCTAAAAATGGGTGCCTACGGCTTCCTCCGAATCGCCCTGCCGGTTCTTCCGGGTGCCGTGCAGACGTTCCTAGTGCCGATGCTGGTCATTTCCGTGGTAGCGATCATTTACGGCGCCTATGTAACCCTGGCACAGACCGACATTAAGCGACTTATCGCCTACTCCAGCATAAGCCATATGGGTTTCGTGACGCTGGGAATCTTTACACTCGACCAGGCGGGCGTTGAAGGTGCGGTCCTGCAGATGATTAATCACGGGATTGTTTCAGCAGCTCTTTTCCTCTGTGTCGGCATGATCTACGAACGAACCCATACGCGTGAAATCAAGGACTACGGGGGTGTTGGCAAAATCGCACCTGTCTACGCGGCGCTGCTGGCACTCTTTTGCCTGGCCGCTGCCGGCTTCCCTGGATTGAACTCTTTCGTCGGTGAGTTCCTGATCATCGGCGGAGCCTTCAAGACCAATGTCGGACTCGGACTGCTGGCTATCTGGGGAGTTGTACTGGGAACCATTTACGTGATCTGGCTCTACTACCGAATGGTCATGGGCGAAACGAATCCCGGGCTGCAGGACCTCAAGCTGGAACTCAACCGCCGTGAAATACTGACGCTGGCTCCGCTGGCCCTGCTGGTCCTCTACCTGGGCCTTCATCCGGAGTGCGTGCTTTCTTACCTGCATGCCCCGGTCAAGCAACTCCTTTCTAGTGGAGTTATGCCATGAGCAGCACGTACCTATCTGATATGACGCTCATCGTGCCGGAACTGATCCTGGTTGGCATGGCCCTGGCGCTGCTGCTGGGAGCAAACCGAATCCAGGAATCCACGCTCTCTGCCAACGGGACCATCCTGGCGGGACTGGGGGCCATCCTGGCTACAGTATTGATCAAGTCATCCGGGTCCGGCTTCGCGGATATGATCACCGTCGATACGTACGCTCGATTTTTCAAGGTCCTCATCGCCATCGCGTTGATCCTGACCACGTTACTTTCCATGCAGCGAGTTGACAGTAAGCACGTTCGGACGGCCGAGTACCATGTGTTGCTACTGCTGGCCGCCTCGGGAATGATGTTCGCCGCCAGCTCATTAAACCTAATTACACTCTACCTGGGCCTGGAACTGACAACAGTCTGCTCGTACGTCCTGGTCGGTATCACGGTAGACAAGCCGAAGTCAAACGAGGCGGCGATTAAATATTTCCTGCTGGGCTCTTTTGCCTCGGCCCTGTTCCTTTACGGCATTGCGCTTGCTTACGGTGCTACCGGCTCAACGAACTTTGGCAGCATTGCCGGTTACCTCTCCGCGAGCAGCCTTGGTGATAATCCGCTGCTAGTCATGGCTGCCGTCCTGGTGGCCGCGGGGCTGGCCTTCAAGATCGCGGCGGT
Source organism: Pirellulaceae bacterium (assembly GCA_046583015.1). Lineage (GTDB taxonomy): Bacteria > Planctomycetota > Planctomycetia > Pirellulales > Pirellulaceae > JAZADA01. Next base: position 4,916 of record JAYGDG010000800.1, read on the forward strand.
GCCATTCCATGCCTGGGCACCGGACGCGTACGAGGGTGCTCATGCCCCGGTTGCCGCTTTCCTGGCGACTGCCTCCAAGGTAGCAGGCTTGGCAGCACTGGGGCGCGTTTGCCTGGTAATCTTCGCTTCGGAAGGGCAGGTCCTTTCCGTGGTGCTAGGTGGCCTGGCGGCACTTTCAATCATGGTCGGGAGTGTCCTTGCCATGGTGCAGACAAACGTAAAGCGCCTGTTAGCGTATTCCTCGATTGCGCATGCGGGCTATGCCCTGCTGGGCTTTGTTGTCGGGACGGCGACCGGGACCGAGGCGACCATGACCTATGCTTTCCTTTATGTCTTCATGACGCTGGGGGCCTTTGGCGTCGTGATTATGCTGGGGGACCGTGGTGAGAACCTGGAAGGGTACCAGGGACTGGCGCTCGAGCGACCCAAGACAGCCGCCCTGATGCTGCTGTTTCTGTTGGCACTGACCGGTATTCCACCCACCTCCGGCTTCGTAGCCAAGTTCATTGTTATCCTGAACGTGGTCCAGGAAGGCTATTATGGACTGGCCCTCCTGGCCGTGGCCTGCAGCGTGATCTCGGCCTTTGTTTACCTGCGGGTGGCCGTGCTGATGTACATGAAGGAACCATCAGCCACTGCGTCCGCGGGTACCGGTGAGACTATTTTCTCTCGCACCCCCTTGGCGGTGTCGGTGGCACTCGCCGTGGCCGCGCTGGTCACTGTGATCGGCGGGATCTTCCCCTTTTTGATCACCGCTTGGGCGGTAGCACCAATACCATGATACGTTGTTCACTCCCTTTAAAGATACTAATCGACGGTTTTTATGACGCCATGTATAATGTCGCCGGAGGTCTCCGTTCATGAGTGAATATACTGGCATCGTAGCCTGTTTTCTGATTGCCGGCGGGATCACCGCGGGGATGACGATACTGGCCTCAACGCTGGGGAAGAAGAATCCCACGGCGATCAAGTCAGCGCCTTTCGAGTGTGGGGTGACTCCTTTCTCTCTGCCGAGTGGCAACCTGGCGATCAAGTTCTACCTGACTGCAATGTTGTTTATCCTTTTTGACGTGGAAATTATCTTCCTTTACCCCTGGGCTGTCATCTACCGAAGTCTTGGAATGGTTGGCCTGGTGGAGATGGGAATCTTTTTAGGTATCCTTTTGGTGGGTTACGTTTACGCCTGGAACAACAAGGCCCTGGATTGGAAGTAACATGGAAAGCAATTCATCATTCCTGACCACCCAACTGGACAAGGCAATTGGTTGGGCCCAGAAATACTCCATTTTCCAGTACCCGTTCGCGACGGCCTGTTGCGGGATGGAGTACATGGCCACGGCCTGCTCCCACTACGACGTGGATCGATTTGGTGCGGGTCTTCCCAGGTTTTCCCCACGACAGGCTGACGTGCTGTTTGTCGTGGGTACGATCAGTCACAAGATCGCACCGGTCATGAAACGGATTTACGACCAGATGGCCGAACCCAGGTGGGTGATCGCTTTTGGTGTCTGCACCTGCACCGGCGGTTTCTATAACAACTACGCAACCGTGATGGGAATTGACACGATCCTGCCGGTCGACGTGTACATCCCGGGCTGTCCTCCTCGACCGGAGATGGTCCTTGATGGACTGATGAAACTGCAGGACAAGATCCAGGATCATCGAGCCAGTGGGCGACGGGCCGCGGCCGAATCCCGACCGGAGGTTTTCGAGGCATGAATACACCATTGATCAAATCTGTCACTGACCGGTTTCCCGGTGCCATTTTGTCGTCCCATGCCTACCGGGGCGACCAGACGGTAGTCTTGAAACGGGACTCCCTGCTCGAGATCGCCCAGTATCTTAAAGAAGACCAGGCCATGCAGATGAACCTGCTGGTGGACATAACGGCCGTAGACTACTCCACCTTTGGTAAGAGCCCTGCCCCTGCCTTCTTCGCTTCCTCGGGTGTCTCGGTACGACCTTCAGCCCAGATTCCGGACGAGGAACCTTGGCCTGGACCTCCCGGCAAAGAACGCTTTGCGGTTATCTATCACTTCTACTCCATGCAACACAAGCACCGGCTGCGGCTGGTTGTTCCACTGGAAGAATCCTCCCTGGAACTCGGTTCGCTGACATCCCTGTGGGCCGGGGCGAACTGGCTGGAGCGCGAGGTGTGGGACATGTTCGGAATTCACTTTAGCGGCCACCCGGATCTCAAGCGGATTCTCATGTACGAAGAGTTCGAGGGTCATCCGTTACGCAAGGACTATCCAGTTGCCAAGCGCCAGCCCCTGATAGGGCCGGTCAACTAGTAGCAAACGGGAAAAAGCAGCAAGCAATGGAAACTGACAAGATCATGGAAACGAACCTGGCAACCGGAATGCCGGAAAAGCCACAGCAGCGGGACATGCTGCTGAATATCGGTCCTGCACATCCGGCAATGCACGGGATCATCAGGATTGTCGCTGACCTTGACGGGGAACAGATCACAAAGGCCGAAGTGGAGATCGGATACCTTCACCGCGGCTTCGAGAAGATGTCCGAGGAGGTCGATTACAATGGCATCATTCCTTACACCGACCGACTCAACTACGTCTCCCCGCTCATCAACAACATGGGCTACTGCATGTCCGTAGAAAAGTTGCTGGGCATCTCGGTACCGGAGCGTTGCCATTACATCCGGGTTATTCTCTCGGAGATCTCCCGCATCGGGGACCACCTCACCTGCGTGGGAGCAACTGCCATGGAGCTGGGTGCTTTCACTGTCTTTCTCTACATGATCAAGGCGCGGGAATTTCTCTGGGACCTCGTGGAAATGGTCACCGGGGCGCGCCTGACGGTCACGTATTGCCGTGTCGGCGGGGTCAAGGCGGACCTGCCCGAGAATTTCTCTGAAGCGTGTGCGAAAGCCTTCCAGGAGGTTCGCAAGGTCCTGGTCGAATCAGATGCGCTGCTCACGCGCAACCGAATCTTTGTTGACCGCATGGACGGGACAGGCGTGATTTCCGCCGAAGATGCTATCTCTTACGGCATCACCGGACCCTTTTTGCGCGGTAGTGGCGTTGAGTACGACGTCCGCAAGGACTGTCCTTACGCCGTTTATGACAAGTTGCCTTTCGACGTCCCGGTAGGCACGCGTGGGGATAACATGGATCGCTACCTCGTTCGCATGGAAGAAATGGAACAGTCCATGCAGATCGTGGAGGCAGCCCTCCGCGACATCCCGGCCGGCGACATCCTGGTCAACCCGGAAACCGGGCGTCCCATTCCTGCTGCAGAGATGGTGGACCTGGCCAAGATGGGAGCAATCGATTCTATCGCCGGGGGTTGTGCCGTGACCGGACCCACGCTGGAGGGTTCCGGACGGGCCCAGCTTGTGTCGATTGCAGTGGATGACAAACGGGTCTTCCTGCCAGCCAAGGAGGACACCTACGGTAACATCGAGGGGCTCATGCAACAATTCAAACTGGTCATGATGGGTCACGGCTTGCGACCGCCAGAGGGCGAGGTTTACTTTCCGGTAGAAGGGGCCAACGGGGAACTCGGTTTCTACGTGGTGAGCGACGGGGCCGACCACGCCTACCGGGTACGCGTCCGTCCCCCCTGTTTTACCATCATGTCAGCCCTTTCAAAACTGCTTACGGGGGAAATGATCGCGGACATCATCCCCACCTTCGGGTCGGTGAACATGATTGGAGGAGAGTTAGACCGGTGACATTTGCCAATCTTGAACCAAGGGCCGCGGAGATCCTGCAACTTTACGAGCAGCCGAAGGCAGCCATGCTGCCCATGTTATGGCTGGTCCAGGAGGAACAAGGCTACGTCTCTCCGGAGGCGGAGGTCTGGGTGGGAGAAATCCTCGGGGTAACACGTTCGCAGGTCCGTGAAGCGGTTTCCTTCTACAACATGTACCACACCCAGCCGGTCGGACGACGTGAAATCCGGGTCTGCACAAGTCTGCCATGCCTGTTACGCGGTTCGGCGGAGGTTATGAAGCAGGTCCAGGAGCGGCTGCAGGTTGCACCCGGCGAAACGACTCCGGGACAGGAAGTGACGCTCACCGAGGTCGAATGCCTATGTGCCTGCGAAATGTCCCCGATGTGCCAGCTGGATGAAACCTTTGTGGGACCACTGGACGAGAAAACACTCGACACCGTTCTGCAGGCCGCGATGGCAGATCCCCAGGAATCATCCCCGTTACCTGAACCGGCTCCGTTTATCTCTACGGACGGCCCGGTACTCTCGACGCGATTTGGAAAGACAGAGGGAACCTGGTTCGAGGACTACGTGGAGGACGACGGTTATGTTGCTGCCCGAAAAGTACTCACCTCGATGACCCCTGCAGAAGTCATCGAGGAGGTCTCCAGTGCCAACCTGCGAGGCCTAGGTGGGGCAGGTTTTCCCGCCGGCCGGAAGTGGTCTTTTGTTCCCACGGAAACGACCAAGCCCAAGTTCTTGGTGGTAAACGCGGACGAGGGCGAACCCGGGACTTTCAAGGACCGTTATATCATGGAACGGGATCCGCATGCCTTGCTGGAAGGCATGATCATTGCGTCCTACGCTATCGGCAGCCACAAGGCGTACGTCTACATCCGTGGAGAGTACTTTCGCTCGGCCAAGCGGCTGCAGCGGGCCGTGGACGAAGCTTATAGCCAGGGTTGGCTAGGCAGCAACATCCAGGGAACTGGTTTTGACCTGGATGTTGTCATTCATCGCGGGGCCGGGGCATATATTTGTGGCGAGGAGACCGCCCTGCTCACTTCCCTGGAAGGTGGCAAGGGATTTCCCAGGCTGAAACCTCCCTTCCCCGCCATTTCCGGTCTCTTTCAATGTCCCACCATTGTCAACAACGTGGAAACCCTGACCTGTGTCCCGTTCATTTTCCGAAACGGGGCAGAACGTTTCGTCGAGATTGGTACTCCGAAGCAGGGTGGCACCCGGTTATTTTGTGTCTGCGGACACGTCAACCAGCCAGGCGTCTACGAGGAGCCGGTCAGCATCACGCTGAAGGAACTGATCGAGAAGGCTGGTGGTGTCCGAGATGGTCGGAAGCTCAAGGCCGTCATTCCCGGAGGCATCTCGGCCAAGGTGTTGACCGCTGACGAGGTGGATGTGGCCATGGACTTCGACTCCCTGCTGGCCGCCGGTACGATGGCCGGTTCGGGCGGCGTGATCGTAATGGATGAAACCACCTGCATGGTGGAGGCACTCGATTCGGCTTCCAAGTTTTTCGCCGAAGAGTCCTGTGGCCAGTGCTCACCCTGTCGTGAGGGAACCGGCTGGGTTCATCGTATTTTGCGCCGCATCCTCGATGGGCGTGGAAATCTTCAGGATCTGGACCGGCTGCTTGCTATTGCCGGCGACATGGAAGGAAAGACGATCTGTGTCTTCGCAGACGCAGCGGCCTGGCCGGTCCAATCCTACATCACCAAGTTTCGGGACGAGTTTGAAGAGTACATACGGAGCGGCGCTAGCGAAGATAAGAAGGAGCAGGTGGCATGCCAAAGTTGACCATTGATGGGCAAGAGATTGACGTACCAGAGGAAACCATGGTCATCCAGGCCGCGGAACAGCTAGGGATCTTCATTCCCCGTTATTGCTATCACCCAGGGCTCTCCATCGCGGGCAACTGTCGGATCTGCCTGGTGGAGGTGGAAAATAACCCCAAGCTGCAGATTGCCTGCAATCTGCCTGTCAGTGAGGGGATGGTCACCCATACCAAGAGCGACGAGGCCGAGGAGGGCCGCCGCGCGGTGCTGGAATTCCTGCTGGCCAACCATCCGCTCGATTGCCCGGTCTGCGACCAATCCGGAGAATGTGATTTACAGAACTTTTACATGAACTTCGGACTCTACAACCCACGGTTTGAAGAGCACAAGGTCAAGAAGCAAAAGGCCGTAGAACTGGGTCCACATGTGATGTTGGACCAGGAACGCTGTATTCTCTGTTCCCGATGTGTACGCTTCACCGACGAGATTACTGAGACTGGCGAGTTTGGCATCTTCAACCGTGGAGACCGGGCCGAGTTGGGAATCTACCCAGGAGACGTGCTCGATAATCCCTACTCGGCCAACGTCGTTGACATCTGTCCCGTGGGAGCCCTGACCGAGAAAGATTTCCGTTTCAAGGCCCGCGTCTGGTATCTCTCAAGTGCCCCCACCGTCTGTAATGGCTGCAGCCAGGGATGCAACATCGACATGCATTATGTGCTCGACAGGCCCCACTTGAACGACGGGGCTCGCGTGGCGCGTGTAAAACCCCGTTACAACGAAGATGTCAATCAATGGTGGCTATGCGATGAGGGGCGCTACGGCTTTGGCTGGTTGGACCAGCAACGGCTTGTCGACGTAGATGGGCCGTCCGCTGAAGAAAGCGACTGGGAGCAGGCTCTCACGTCGATCTCGGCGGGTCTAAACCAGGTGCAGGACGGTTCGCGAATCGGCGTGATTGCTTCGGCTCAGCTTACTAACGAAGAGTTGTTCCTCATCCGGGAGATTTTTCAGCG
>JAYGDG010000856.1:0-2405 GCA_046583015.1 Pirellulaceae bacterium
ACACAGACCAGCAAGATGTCATCTGAAAGGCCACGCTGCTCACAATCTTCAATGAAGGCCGAAACGGCGTGGTCAAACGGTGCGATCACCAGTTTTTTCCCTTCGGGAACGGCTACGTTGTTCACATCGGCGTGGAAATCCCAGACAAACTCCGAATGAATCGTGATGAATCCACAACCCGCTTCACAGAGCCGCCGGGCTAGCAGGAGTTCTTTTCCCAAGGTCTTGGTGTGGGCTGTGTACCACGGGATGTTGTTTCGTTTTTTGTCGCCATCGTATCGCCACTGTTCGGGATCATAGAAACCGCTGGTGTCGTAGCGCGCTACGGTGCGAGGATCTTCCTTGGAAAGATCAAAGGCATCGGCTACGCCCTTGGTGATCAAGTCGGCAGCCTGTGACTGTAAACCGGTCAAGCTATCCATTTTGGCCAGCGAATCAAATTTCCGGCGCAGATCATCAAGACTGCTCAGCAGCGAACGACGATCGTCAAACCGCTCTCGGGACAGGTTCAAGTTCATGGCTTCCTGGAGTGGCCCCTTGCCACCTGGCATGAAGGGCGTGTAGGCGCTGCCTAGGGATCCCGTGGCATCATATTTTCCGAAGCGGGTACCGAGGGTTTTTTGTTTCGCATCGATCGATTGCGGAATGATGAACATCGAATTCGGCAACCCGGTGACCGGGTGATTGGTGCCGGCTACGCGTGAATAGGCTGCACCAATGTTCGCGTTCCCCAGGTGAGGGCTGACCACAGGATTGACGCCCCCATGTCCCATGTTGGTCTGGTAGTTGCGAATCACGGCCAGGCGATGCGCATGGGGTGCCAGTTTTTCCAGGGCAGTTCCAAAACGTGTTCCCGGGACACTCGTCGAGATGTCACCACCAACACTGGCAATTGCGCTGGAGACATCGACCTTGGGGTCGAAGGTCTCGTATTGCGTGGGACCACCCTGTTGGAACAGGAAGATCACGGATTTTCCTGTCACTGGTGATCCAGGTGTAGTCGTCCCGGCACGAGCGTTCAGTGACGGCAGTGCCAGGCTGCCCAGGCTCAGGCCACCAATCTGCATGAAATGCCGGCGCCCGATGGGCCGGTTTCGTGAGATGTGATCGGAAATCCTGAGCATGTTTTACACTCGCTTCTGCTAGTCAATGGTTGAGCAAGTTTATGCTAACAAGCCTTTTACGACATTGCCATAGACATCCGTGAGGCGGAAGTCGCGTCCGGCATAACGGTAAGTCAGTTTTTCATGATTCAGCCCGAGCAGGTGCAGCATGGTGGCGTGCAGGTCATGGGTGTGAACCTTGTTTTCCACGGCCACGGCGCCAGTCTCGTTGGTTTTTCCATAAGCCTGGCCACCCTTGGAACCCCCGCCAGCCATCCAGAAGGTAAAGCCACGGTTGTTGTGACCACTTCCTTTCTTGCCACCTTCGGAAAGCGGGGTACGTCCAAACTCACCGCCCCAGACAATGAGCGTGTCCTTGAGCATGTCACGGTCTTTCAAGTCCTGAATCAAGGCGGCAATGGGCTTGTCAATGGCCGTGCAGTTGGCTTGAATCTCGGCCACGTGGTTACCGTGTTGATCCCAGTTGGAGTGGCACAGTTCAATGTAGCGTACACCGGACTCAGCCAGGCGGCGGGCCCACAGGCACTGCCGGCCGAAATCATCATTACGACAACGGCCGGTGGCCTTGGTCTTGCCAACATTATATCGTTTCAGGGTTGATTCGCTTTCGCGGGAGACGTCCAGGACTTCGGTCACCGAGTCTTGCATACGATGTCCCAGTTCCAACGATTGAATGGCTCCTTCCAGTTGCGTGTCCAGTTGGCGCTGTTGGAGCAGTTGTCGATTCATGGCCTGGATCAGGTCGAGTTGCTTGCGATGCAATTCGTCTGACAGCGGGTTGCCGCTGACGTTGCGGATTCCCGACTTGGCAATGTCCGCACCGACGTAGCCAATGGCCGTTCCCTGGTAGACGGCCGGCAGGAACGCGCTGCCGTAATTCTGGGCACCGCCAACACGTGTTTCCGCATTGATCGAAATGAACCCGGGAAGATCCTGGTTTTCAGTTCCCAGCCCATAGAGTGCCCAGGAACCGACTGACGGTCGGGCAAAGCGGAAGTCACCCGTGTGCAGCATCAGGTACGACTGGGGGTGATTGGGCAGGTCCGTGTGCATGCTGTTGATCAGGCACAAGCCATCAGCATGTTTTGCCAGATTCGGCATGCTGTCAGCAATCCAGAGCCCGCTTTCTCCGTGCTGGCTGAAAGGAACCACCGAGCCAGCCGGGCCTTTGCCGGCGTACTTTCCTTTGGCCTTGGGTGAAACATTGGTGGTGGTCACCTTGCGGTCTCGTGGCTTGTAATCAAAGGTGTCTGCCTGGGCGGGGGCACCTCGCATGCACAT
>JAYGDG010000874.1:0-10865 GCA_046583015.1 Pirellulaceae bacterium
CGAGTCGCTCTGCGCTAAGCGGGCCAAAACCAGTCCCGACAAGAACCAGCCGCCGGCGATGTCCACGACATTCACGATCGTCAACTTCAGGCCAAATCCATAGAAAGTCCACTGGGGCAGGCAGACACAAAGACCGGCAGCCAGTCCCATCAGCCCCAGCAGCGCTGCCCGCTGTCGAACCGACTGCCCCGAAAGTTGTCCCACGATCAACGAAAGCAGCAGTGCCACCATGCCGCAGATGAACAGTTGTACGATCAGTACTTGGGAAAACGACAACCCGCTGAAGACGTCGGTCCCATCGGCGAGCGTATTGACGACCAGAAAAAGGCCACGACTGCCCATGTAAACTCCATCTGCTAACGCCACGTCCGGTTCCTGGACGGCTGCCATCACTTGCTCTTCCTGGGCAGTCTTCAAGACCGGGATTGCATCAATCGCTCCATGAAGCCCAACGTGCGTCGCCATACCCCAGACAAACAAGATCCCGGTCGCGGCCAGGATTCCCAGCAGCTGCTTTCTCCCTAACATGGCAACCCCTTACAAGAAACAGATGTGAGCATCAGAAAGCCCCCACTGTTAGGGATTGGGGCCGGCGGAATCAACCGGTAAAGCCGCCGGCTGCTGGAGTGCTGCCTTGCGCTGCTTCAACTCCTGTTCTCGTTCCAGCAAGAGTGCTTTTAATTCTCCCGTACTGCGGTTGGCCGCTTGCTGGTAATAGATGCGTGCCACACCCAGCTTGCCTGCCTGCTCGGCACCACGAGCCCGTTCCACCAATTCTCCAACCTCCTGCAAACGCGCCTGGTCTTGCAACAGTTGGTTGCGACGTATTTCGGCAACACTCTGTTCTCCCCGGGTCGCCGTGGTAATGGTCGAATTGGTCTTTGGCTGGCGAGTCGAAATCCGTAATGGCGCATCGTCGGTCTGCTTCGAGAGCCGCGGCTCTTTGCGTCTTGCCGATGAGCGGCTCAGCTCAGCCGTTCTCGATTGCCATGCTGGCGGGAGACGAAGTGGCGGACGAAATTGCTGCCCCACAACCGGTATCCAGCCTGTCACGAAGGGACGCAACGTAGTGCTGCTAATCGAACCAGAACCCCCGTTGGGAACCATCACGCTCGGCGCACTGCCAATCATCGTTCGGGAACTGCCCTGCTGCAACGCCATGTTAAAGCCAAACCGCGTGTTACCTTTGCGCCCCGCAAATCCAAATCGTGCATCCGTGGCTGGATCCCAACCGCCAAAAAAAGGTACCGCTGAATTGAGACCCGGATAGGTAAAGAACATTCGACTGTTCGGATGCGTTGACTCCCAGTGCCAGCCAACGCCAATGCGTTCGAAGAATCCCTCGTTGAGACGATGCGAAGGGAGCGTCACTTGCGTCTGCTGCGCCGCTGCGGTGCCGGCCAAACCGGTCATCACGATTGTCCCGGCAGCAGCAAGACACATCAACCAGCGCCACCAACCAGTCCCACCGGTTGTTTTCACGCCGTCCGCTTTAGCTTGATGAAGCAACATCAGGTGATTCCACAGCGCACTGCAATGGTTGAATGAACCATAACCCAGCCGCAAGATTGTATTCTAGCGGGTCTATCGACAGCGGGTCAATAAAGCCAACCGTTGCAAAGATCACACTGGGAAAACGGGGAAACACGGGTGATAAGACACCTGTCAACTGGTAGACTCAGGGGTACGATTTCTGTCTGAAACGCTATATTCTGGAGAACCTAACATGTCGCGCACTTCTCTCACCTGCCTGCTCGCATTACTGATCACTGCTTCGAGTCTGACGGCTGCTGAAAAAGAAACAGGCTGGGTTAGCATCTTTGATGGTAAATCGATGCAAGGTTGGAAAGCCAATGAAAACAAGGAAACCTGGAAATTCGAAGATGGCAAGCTCGTCTGCCATGGCCCACGCAGTCACCTGTTCTATGTGGGCGACAAGAAACCGTTCGTGAATTTTGAGTTTAAAGCCGAAGTGATGACCACACCGGGAAGTAACGCCGGGATCTACTTTCACACTCGATACCAGGAAACAGGGTGGCCCAAGTTTGGTTATGAAGCGCAAGTCAACATCACGCATAAAGACCCCAAGAAAACGGGCAGTCTCTATGGAGTCGTGAACGTCTCTAATCCGCCTGCCAAGGATAACGAGTGGTGGACGCAGCATATCATCGTCAAGGGCAAGCAGATCGAAATCAAGATCAATGACAAGACAGTCGTCAATTACACCGAACCAGAAAAGAAAGATACTACCTCGGCGCAGTTCGAACGAAGACTGGCCTCGGGCACCTTCGCGCTGCAAGGACACGATCCGAAAAGCAAGGTCTACTTCAGGAATCTGCGCGTCAAGCGGCTACCCTGAGTAAGCGTTGCCAGACTGGTCACACGATCCTGGCTTCAAAGAACACCGTACTTTTTGTAGGCGGCCGTTGCTTTCATCCCGTCGCGAATAGCGTCGCGGGTAACATTTTCTGCATGGACCTTGGACCAGGCAGCAGAAATCGCAGCCGCTTCGATCGCCTGGGGCACCACCACCACGCCATCCTCATCCGCCAAGACAAGATCGCCGGCTGAAAAAGTAACTCCCTCCATCTCCACGTCGGTGTCAACGGCGATAACACGTTGTCGATCCTGGCTGTCATAGACACTGGTGCCTCGCGCAAAAACCGCGAACTTCATGGCACGCATTTTTTGCACGTCCCGCACCGCTCCATCAACAATCGCACCAACACAACCACTGTTTTTCGCGGCCGTGGAAAGCAACTCGCCCCAAATCCCTGACTTGAGTGAACCGGCAGCAGCGGCAATCAGCACATCATCCGGCTGGCATTCGTCCACCGCTTTCAATTCCAGTTCGTAAGGGCTCGGATCCACCTCATCCAGCTCTTCCCAAAGGGTCGTCTTGCAACGACCGACCAGCAGGCTGGTCGTCGTATAGGGACGCAGTTGCAGTCGAGGTGACTGGTGCGAGTACCCCAAACCATCGAGCGCATCGGCCACCACCGCCGAATACAAATCAGACCGCATCATGTCCAGGGTAATGACTTGCGGGTTCTCGTTTGACATAACTTCCTCACCCCAACGATGCCGGGTCTCTCTGTTCTGGCGATGTTATGGTAAAGTTCATCGCAATACCGCAATACAACCACAACGGTCCATCATAGCAGAAATCAAGTGGCTTCGGTTTCCGCAACCGTTTCCTGCTGTCGGCTAAACATGGAGAGGAATCACGATGCGTGTGGGAATCATTGCCCTGCTTCACGAATCTAATACTTTCCTCAGTTCCCCGACCAGCTGGGAACATTTTCAACAGGACAAACTGCTACTGGGTGAAGAAGTACGCCGGGATATGGGAAAGACACATCATGAAGTGAGCGGTTTTTTCGCAGGACTTGAAGAGGCCCATCAAAGTGATCCTGGACAACCTATCGAAGCGGTGCCAATTTTTGCCGCCCGGGCTATTCCCTTCGGGACCATCACGGCAGAAACCTACGAGCGCTTGCTAGAGCAGCTGTTCCAACAGCTCTCCGCCGCCCAGCCACTGGACGGATTGCTGCTGGCTCCCCACGGCGCTACCGTCTCCGAAGCGCATCCTGACGCCGATGGTTACTGGCTAACGAAGCTTCGAGAAACCGTCGGTACCGAAATGCCCTGCATTGCCACGCTGGACCCGCACGGCAACTTGTCGACTGCCATGGTCGACGCCTGTGACGCCATCATCGCCTATCGCAGTAATCCACATTTAGACCAGCAGCAACGGGGCCGGGAAGCAGCCCTGCTGATGGCAGCCACCCTGCGAGGAGAAGTCCAGCCGACCATGGCCGCCTCCCTACCACCCATGGCAATCAATATCGAACGACAATTCAGTGAACAGCCACCCTGCAAACCGCTATACGAATTAGCCGACCAGCAATTGACAGACGAAAAAGTCCTCTCCAATAGCATCATGCTCGGATTTCCCTATTCGGATGTGGAAGAAATGGGCTCGGCTGTCATCGTGGTGACAAATAATGATCCACAACTGGCAGCCCAGCGGGCCATCGAATTGGGAACGTATCTCTGGCAAAACCGGGATGATTTCGTCGGCCAGTTAGCAGGAATCGATGAGGTTCTAACCCAGGTGGCTGGGCAGCCGGGCCCCATCTGCTTGCTGGATATGGGTGATAACGTCGGCGGAGGTTCCCCGGCCGATGGGACCCACCTGCTGCATGCTCTCCATCGCCATGGTCTCACCAACTCACTGGTTTGCCTTTACGATCCTGCTGGCGTGGAACAAGCAGCCCAGGTGAAGGCCGGCGAAACCATCGAACTGTCGGTCGGCGGACATAGCGATGAGCAACATGGCGAACCATTTTTAAGCCAGTTTAGCGTGCTGGGAATGTACGACGGAAAATTCACAGAACCAGAACCTCGCCATGGTGGCAACACCGAATGTGACCAGGGAGCGACGACCGTCTTGCGTTCCAGCGAAGGACTGACGATCATGCTGACCAGTCGCCGGATGCCTCCCTTTAGTTTGCATCAACTCACCTCCTGCCAAATCGATCCAACCCAATTTCATATCCTGGTCGCCAAGGGAGTCAATGCACCGGTCGCTGCCTACCGTGAAGTCTGCGACACGCTGATCCGTGTCAACACACCCGGATCCACCACCGCCGACATGCTACTGCTCGATTATCAACATCGCCGCCAACCGATGTTTCCTTTTGAACGGGAAACCGATTGGCTGCCAACCGCTCATCCCTCTCCATGAAAGAGGATAATGCAACTCAAGACCATTACCAGCGAAGCTGCCCAGGAGGGCCCGCACTTACTAATCACTGGCGGCGTTCATGGTGATGAATTCGAACCGATGGCTGCCCTCCGGCGACTGGCTGGCCCGGAGTTGCCCCCCCCGCAACGAGGGCAATTAACCCTCGTCCCCGTCGTCAATGAACCCGCCTTTCTCCGTGGCCACCGGACCGGGGACGATGAGTTGGATCTGGCAAGAACCTGTCCCGGGGACCCCCATGGCTCCGTCACCGAACAGATTGCTCACCAGTTGAGCGAATTGATACAACGAGCAGATTACTACATTGACTTGCACACCGGTGGTACCACCCTGCAAGTCTTGCCGCTGGCCGGTTATGTCCTGCACCCGCAGCAGGACATTCTCGATCAGCAACGGGCCATGGCCCAGGCCTTTAACCTGCCCATCATCTGGGGAACGGACCACCGACTGCCAGGCCGCTCCTTGTCCGTCGCTCGGGACTGTGGAGTTCCGGCAATCTATACGGAATACCTCGGTGGAGGCCAAAGTGACCCGGCAGGAGTTGACGCTTACGTACAAGGCTGCCTAAACGTCATGGGGTCGCTCGGTATGATCGACCATGAACAACCACCCTCAAAGGTTTGTCATGTGGTGGAAGATCCTCGAGAGCATTCCGGGCATATGCAAATCTGCCACCGCTCACCTATGACCGGATTTTTTCAGCCGACAATCCAACTCGGTGATCACATCACGGCAGGGATGCCACTGGGAACCGTCTGCGATCTCGTTGGTGAGAGACGGGAAACCGTACTGGCTGAACAAACAGGGCTGGTCATTGTGCTGAAGACGTTTCCACGCGTCTCGGAGGATGAGGCCCTGGCTGTCATTCTGGAAACGGACCTGGAACTCGACGCCCCTGGCTCAGCCAGCTAAACCACCAGGAACCTCAGTCTTATTCCGACTCTGCCTCAGGACGCTTTAAGAACATCGTCAAACAAAATCCTATCAATAAACCAGCACAAACCATTGCCAGGAACGGTAATGGATGGGATTTGGTCTCGAAACCATGCACCATGTTAACCCCGAACACAGCACTTAAGGTTGCTATCGGGAAGAAGAAACCGACCAGGAGATTCAGTCGATGGGCAGAGGTTGCCATCTTGTGACTGGCCTTGGCGTGCTGCTCGGTTCTGCGGGCAATGTCAAATTCCAACGCATTCTTGGCACCCGTGTAGAGCAGTTGAGCCTGCCGTTCGAGTTCGTAAGCTAAATCACGAAAATTAATCAGATCGCGATCGCCAGGAATTGCCTTGCGGGCTTCCTGCAACACCTGGTGCAGATGAGCCGTCGTACGATGAAGAGGCAATAGCGACTCTAACAAGACAAAGTAATCGTCCGCCCGACCAACAAAGTCCGCACCATCGTAGCGGTGCTCTTTGGCCGAACTAAGAGCGTCCCCTTCTGACACCGCTTCTAACTGATCAAGTTTATCCACCGCATCTTCGAATCTGGCCAGATGCTTTCTCACCGCATTGGGGCCACCGCCGTGTTCACTCGACTTCCACTCACCGTTTGGGTCTCGCCAAAACAAACACCCGTCACGGTTTTCTTCATCCGCTAAGGGGGGTGCATGAAGTACCAGCAACAGATGACCGTCAGCAATCATCATCCGCTGGCGCCCAATACGTCGTCCTAAACGGTCTCGAAATATCTCCGGTACTGTCCAGGTGGCTGGAATGAGTGATTTCTTCTGCATCTTAATAACTCCCATTTCAGTGGTAAGCTACGCGATGAAGTTGCTGGCCCGTCAAAGAGAATTCAACCTGAAGCCCAGACAACTCTCAAAATGTAGTGCAAAAACAAGGTTTCTTCGCAATCAAACCGCTACAACTGCCGATGATTAGTTTTGTTCTAGAAGGATAATCGCTACAATAAAGCCAAGTTGGCCAGTTGACTTGACACTGCCCAACAATAACATCTACCGGGAATCAAACTACCATACCTTTCGGTCGACATTACGGCAGAGGGACCAAATTTATAGCGTTGGCCTGGGTCATTATCAGGGGCTTGTGCAGAGCACGCCCGACGCACGCCAGTCTCGCAGCGACTCCACTCGTCGCAAATCGACCGGGGGTATTTTTCTAAGACCGTGGTGACGCCAACTGGCGACGCCACGGTTTTTTTGCTTTCGGCGGGCCACCCGACCTTTCGCGGCAGCCGCTTTACTTGCATAAGTCATTTCGATAAATGAACTTATGGGATTCTGGGCCTTTTTCTCTAGTAGCGCTCTCTACGTGCTATCCTTTCCATGGAATCATTGGCTGCCCCGTTCAGTTCCAGTGGTTTCGGCAAACGGTCCTCCCGGTTATTTGCAACCAGTTCGGCCCCCTATCGCGGAAGGTTAAGACCTATGATCCAGTCCACCATGCGTCAACAGATTCTAGCGGGAATCCTGGTCAGTGGGTGTTTTCTGGTAGGCGCCGTCTCCGAACAGTTCCTGCAACTGCAACCACTGCAAACATCAGAGTCGGCAGTAATTGCCACTCCAGAACCAACAACCCGGACGACCGTGGAAGCGGTTCAATTAACTAACCGGTAGCGGCCCGCTAGTTCTCTGCGTGGCCATGATTGCAGCTAACAGACGACCCCTTGCGGGCACTGAATCGTTAAGTCCCCATAAAGAAGGGTTGCTATCGACCCGCCAATGCAGTCATCTTTCCTTGGTACTTTCAACTTCCGCAAATACCCGAGGAATATCGACATGGTTTCGCGCGCCCATTCACGCAGCAGTCTGGTAACACTAACGCTGCTAACCATGTTGTGGGCAGGCAATGTCACCACGCAACTTGCCGCCGAACAACCCAATATTCTTTTTATCATGATTGATGATTTGGGATGGATGGATCTTAACTGCCAGGGGAGTCCCCAGTTCACGACACCTAACATTGACCACCTGGCCAAACAGGGTATGCGGTTTACCGATGCCTACGCCGCTGCCCCGGTTTGTTCACCGACCCGGGCAGCCGCTGTTACTGGCCTGGCGCCGGGCCGAGTGAAGGTCACCAATCATCTGCCGGATCGCTGGCAGTTCTACAATGGCAACAAGACGATGGGGCCTGGCAAATCACTCAACTACCTCCCCACCCACTATGAAACCGTTGCGGAAACGCTCCAGCAGGCCGGCTACGCCACAGCTTTTATTGGTAAGTGGCATTTGATGGGAAGTTATCGAAGTGAACAAGAACGAAAGTACCTGCCTGAAAAACAGGGCTTTGATCTGAATATTGGTGGCTGTGGAATGGGTGGTCCTGGTACCTTCTTCGCTCCCTACAAGATCCCCAACATGGAGCAGGGCAAACCCGGTGATTACCTGCCAGACACGATGGCAGGTAAGGCCGTCGATTATATTCGGTCGCAAAGCAAGAAGAAGCAACCGTTCTTCCTCTGTCTGTGGCATTACACTGTGCACTACCCGATCCAGGCGCCAGATCACCTGTTGCGAAAACAGAGTGGCGATCAGAAACCAACTCCACAGCAACATTACCAGGCAATGGTGGAAGGGATGGATATTGCGGTCGGCCGGGTTCTTGAATCTCTTGATACCACTGGCATCGCCGAAAACACGCTGGTCGTGTTCACCTCCGACAATGGCAACCTGGCCGGTTACAGTTCAGCCAAGCCCCTGAAAGATGCCAAGGGTTATCTTTCCGAGGGAGGGATTCGAGTCCCCCTGATCATCCGTTACCCAGGCGTAGTGAAACCTGGCAGCGAAAGCAGCGAACCGGTGATCACGATGGATTTTGTCCCCACCTTTCTGCAGGCCGCCAAGTCCAAGTACGATCCAAAACGTTACGATGGCGTCAGCTTGTTTCCGGAACTAACCGGCAACGGTCAGCTCAATCGCGATGCCATCTACTTTCACTATCCCCATTTCGCCTTCCATGGCGACAACAAGATGGGATCCGTAATCCGTTCCGGTGACTACAAGTACATCCAGTATTACGGAGGCCATGCACCAGTCCTGTATAACCTGCGCAGCGACATCGGTGAACAGCATGATCTCAGCCAGCAGCAACCCGGGCGAGCCAGCAAGTTACAGGCAAAACTGCGGGCCTGGCTAAAAGAAACCGATGCCCAGTTCCCGCGCCCTTATGCCGAGATGCCCGAGGAAGATCTGCCCGGGAAAAAGCAGTAGCCGATTCGCTGCTCGCGACAGCAGGAAATTGACGACAGCTTATTTTGCTGGCTCAGCAGCTGGCTTTTCGTAGAGCTGGTAGAGGTCGATCACGCCATCGTTACTGATGTAACTCTCTGGCATCGAGTGTCTGCCATTGCCACCACGCCCGTTCGTTTCAAAACGAGACACGGCTAATTGCCAACCATCGGGATGCAACGCTACCTCGTAACCGCTGTTCATCTTGATCGCGTGAATCGGCTCTGCCTGGTCCGCATTCCAAAATGATAAGGAAGCTCCTGAAGCTCCTTCACCAATACCGGCGAGGGTCCCATCGGGGAGAAACTGAAGGCCATTAACAGGACCATCTGCCTTGATCTTGGGCTTGAGTTGCCGTTTTTCTTTACCTGTCTTCACATCCATCAGAACTACCAGCGGATCCCCGGGACAAAACGAATTACTCTTGGCATTAGTCATGCCACCGCAGGCTAACAAGTCACGCTTTGGATCGTATGCCAGCGATCGCACGCCGCCCACCTCGGCGAGGAAATTTTCCAGCCGTGTGTGCAACACCGTCAGGTCCAACTCGCGGATCAGCTTGCCACTGGCAACATTCCATTGTTTCACCTTGCCCATTTGGTCACCACAAAAGAGGCTATTACTGTCAGGATGAAACAGCAGGCTGAAGATGTAGCCTTCGTGACCCACCAGCTCTAAGACTGGTTGACCTTCGGCGGACCAGAGTTTGACGACCCGATCATTACCCCCGGTTGCAACATGCTTGCCATTGGGGCTAACTGTCACTTTCCTGGCCCAACTGCGATGGGCACCCGCTTTGCTCCAAAGTTGTTTTGGTTGTGCCCCGGTGTAATTCCAGCAGAATAATCCTCCGTGGTAATCGACCGAGTAGAGTCGCTGTTGATCCGGATGAAAGGCCAGGTCACCAACCCAACCAGGATGCCCCTTGATGGCTACCCGTTCATCGGATGCCAGTTCCCAGCGCTGCAACTGCGCATCAATGCCGGCAGCAACCAGGAATTTTCCACACGGGCTAAACTCGATCGCCGTTACCTGGCGCTCCCATTGAAACTTCTTTTCAGACCAGGCCTTGGTGACATCGAGCTGACGTTCAATCAAGTGTTTCATGCTAACAACTCCTTGATCGGTCCACAGTCGTCATGGGCAATGGGAAGGGGTTGCCCATTGTTGTGATATTCAGTCGTTGAGGGGTCAATATCCATGGCTTTGAAGACCGTATGGAAGATATGTCCGATATCATGTTCCTGGCCATCAACCCAGGCACCGTTGGGGGTGGTCTTGCCAAGAACCAGACCTCGGTTCAAACCACAACCGGCCATCGCCAGCGACCAGGCTTCTGGCCAGTGGTCCCGACCTAACCGCTGATTGATCTTAGGAGTGCGGCCAAATTCAGACATCAGCAAGACGAGCACGTTGTCGAGCAGGCCACTTTGATGCCAGTCTTCGATGAGAGCGGCGAAAGGTTTATCGATCTGTGGTACCAGATCCAGGTGCATGTTGAAGTTGTCACCATGGGTATCCCAGTGATACGAATGACACTGCACGAACAAGACACCTTCTTCGATCAAACGTTTCGATTGCAAGATGTGGCGGCCCAGCGGGTGAGACCCGTAGCGTTCAAGCTCCTTCGGCGTGAAGTCTGCAAACAACTCCTGGCGGCGAATCAGCTTTTCTGCCATTTGAAATGAATAATCATAGGCCTCTACTTTCGCGCTGCGGCGGCCTTTTTGAAACGAGGCGTTGAGCCGTTTGCGAATGTCATTGCGCACCTGGTCACGCTGATCATCAATTTCCGACGGACGATTAATGTGCACGGGCGGCTTACCGTCACCAAGTGCCAGGGCCCCGTACTTGGCACCGAGAAAGCCCCCGTGTTGCCAGATAAAGCCGCCGGACCCTGGTTTC
>JAYGDG010000901.1:0-10180 GCA_046583015.1 Pirellulaceae bacterium
CGTTTTTCCCGATCTCGGAGGGCTGGTTTAAGGTCGATGCCAAACCAGGTTTGATGACCGTCTGAATGATAGACTGGCTTCGGATCCAGGCCGACACCGAGTACGACGACTTGGGAAATATGTTTGGCGTGTTTCTGCAACTGGTGCTCAAGGGTCTCGGTGCGAGATTTTATCATGGCTGGTAATTGGGGCATCGTTTCGGTCATTCTGGCGGCCAGAGCTTTTCCCTGTTCACCCGCAATGCAGCGAGAGACTCGGTCTCTCCGTAAGCCAGCGATCATGAGAGCCGAAGCAGCCCGGTTTTGTTCTTGGAGCAAGCCCCCTTTCACGTCGATGACTTGTGGCTTGTTGACGTACATGCCGACCACGTGCTCCGCTACTGCGACCAGCTTATTGTCCTGGTGAAAACTAACGGTACCGCGGTATTCACAACTTCCGTTATGGAGCAGCTGCCTTCGCAGGGAGAGGGCGTCTTCTTTCGAAATGCTGATCGTCGCTTCGATCTCTCCACTGGCTGGAGCCAAATGTTTGACTTCTCCACTTTTCAACCACATTTGTACCGGTAACGCATGGCAGCGGTCGTGAACACCCGTGACATAGATTCCCGGAATCGAGGAGAACATGCTGACGCCTACCGCGTAGTCAGCCAACAGATAAAAAACAGCTGCTTGATGTGTACCATTTTGATTGACGGTGGCAGCATCGAGTGAAATCGATAAACGTGTTTCCTCAGGATCAACCTGAACAACCCGCGCTTGCAGGAAGTCAAGCAACGGAACCAGTTCTCGCAATCGTTGGGTGATTAAATGCGAGGAACAATTATCGCGATGAATTTGTATGTCCTCCGCGTCCGGCCAGACAGCTAGAGGTTTGTAGCAGTGCTCAAAACGCGTTACTTTGCGAATCATCCGTTGACTCCATTTGAGAAAGTGTTTGCGAAATCAGGACTGGCTACCATCAGAAACTGCAACTGCTGTGCCAATCATCTTGTTTTCAGGTGGCAGAGTTTGCCAGCGGTTGTTAAAAAACAGCCAGAATGGTTGCAGATCCCTTGAAAAACAGCTGTTTCGAAGATGCTACGGCCTGTTCCCAGGTCGTCACTTTCGCTGCTTCGCAGAGGCGCTTGTGGGGCGAAAATGCTGTACTGTTTTGGCCCGTCCGAAAGACCCTTTGTATCACTCTAATACAGTAGAAAAGGCTCGTTTTTACGCCGTTGGCGCAGATTTCAGGTTGCCTGGTTTCACGAGGGCCTTAGTCTTGGGGCAGTTGTTGGATCCACTCGCGCACCAATTCCATGGCACTTTGATGCGGAACGTTGCTCCCCACGTGTGGCATTCGTCCCAGTCCCAGTCGGGTCATGCGGTGATAGATCAAGGATTGTTTTGGCTTTCCGGCGACTAGCAAGGCAGGTTGCTGGAGTCCAAATTTTCCTTGTCCAGGTGGTGTGTTGAGGGTACCGGTTTCGTTGAGTGGCAGACTGGCCAGCAGTTGGAATTCCGCGTTTCCACCTCCCCATTTACGGTGGCAGTGGGAACAGTTTGCGTGTAAATAGGAGCGGGCACGGTCGGCCAGTTTGGTTTTCTTGTCATCGTAGTCCGCCAGTTGCGGGTATTGTGCAACTGGTTTTGGCAATGGTTTTGAGAAAATACCGAGATGATTGAGTGTGTCGAGTTGATTTGCCACTACGCCGTGGTAGTTATGGTTCTTGTTCATTTGTAGCGTGTTGACTCCTAACACGTACTTGGAGGCCATCGTGTGGCAGAGGGTGCATTCTGCTCGGCTGGGAAAACGCCAGACTTGTTTTCTCGAGCCGCCCGGTGCTGCTGAATCTCGAATTGTGAACTCCTGGTTTAAACCACCACTTGGTAAAAGGGTGGCATCGGTTTGTTCCCCGTTCCAGACATACGTATAGCCCCGCCAAACTTGGGCCCCATACTGGTTTTCTTCACCGGGCATTCTCTCGTGGTGCAGGATACGCGTTTCCAGTCTCCGGGCACTCTTGGGATTACCAGCTTCCATCTCCAAAGAAAATGTCTTGACCAGCACAGTTCCATCAGGGAATCGCCAGCCTGGAGGAGCTCCAGGTGCGGGCTGTGGATAGGTGACCGTGTCAAATTCGATTTGAGTTTTTCCTGGTATCGCAATGAACCGATCTTTTACGGCGTGATCGGACCAGAGAGGCGCATTGACGCTATAGGGGATCAGCCCGGCAGCAGGTTGATGATCCTTGGTGGAGGCAAAGAGTCCCGTTTCACTAAGCTTGCGCGGGAATGGCTTTGCCTGGGTAACCGGCGGTGCCTTCACCAACTGGTGTAGCTGGCCCCCGGCAAAGTCGAGCATTATCATCTCTCCAGCCGGATCTTGGGCGAAGGCGACCAGGCGGATCTGGGTATTGGCCAGTTCGCGATGGTTGGTGGCTTTGCCGGCGCGATAGCGGAAACCCCAAATGCGGCCGGTGTCGTATCCACCGTATATGTAGCTGCCTGTTAGCTCCGGCAGCCGTGAGCCGTGATAAACAAATCCGCCCGTGATCGAACGGAAATCTTCATGGCTGTGTTCGATGACTGGTTTCAGAATGGGGGTCGGCCCTTTCGGACGCTGCGGTCGGAAAGGATGCGTACCTTCTTGAACACTCCAGCCATAGTTGCCGCCCTTTTCAATTCGGTAGATCATTTCCCAGAGATCCTGGCCGATTTCACCGGCCCAGAGAGCCCCGGTTGGTTCATCAAAACTGTATTTCCAGACCTGTCGGTGTCCGTAGGAGTAGATTTCGCCACGGGTATTCTTTCGCGAGACAAACGGATTGTCGGCGGGAATACGGTAATTTCGGCCTTTTTCTGCATAGTCGACATCGATCCGCAAGATGGCGCCTAGCAGATCAGTAAGATCCTGACCGGTTTGCAATTGATCGGCGATGCCACTGCCATCACCGGTTGCCAGGTAGAGGTAACCATCCGGTCCGAACCTTAAACAGCCTCCGTTATGCCCCCCGGATTTCCACTTGAGAATGATTTGCTCGGACTCCAGCGTAGCCGACAGTGGTTTCCTTGAGGTGACTTGGAAACGTGACAGACGGCTGCCTTCAGGATGTTCCTGGTCGGTAACCGAAACGACGTAGAAGTATCCATTGCTGGCGAACTTGGGATGCATGACGACACCGAAGACAGTCCGTTTGAGATCGATCAGCAGGTCTTTGGATTCGGTGTTCCGCTCATTTTTAAACGTGTAAACTTTTCCGGGTCGGGTGGCGATCGCATAGCGATTCGTTCCTGGTACCCAGGAAAAAGCCAGCGGTTCGAAAAACTTCAGGTGCGGAAAAGCGAGTTGCGTAGTGTAGGGGTTGGGAGGATCTGGCGTGCCATGGATATGGAGGTTATTCCAGATGATTCGCTCTTCGATCCCCGTTGCTTTGACTGAAACCGATTGCGCCGAGGCAGACAACAGACCCATGAAGGTCACTAAGACCACGACAGGAAGAAGAGCGCAGTTTCGATGGTTCACGAGTTTCTCCAGATAGGCGCAAGCGTTCTTGCTGAGAAGGATCAATAACTGGTCACCGTAACCCGTTTGACCCCTGAATGCAAATACTTTTGGCAAGCTGCGAGTCAGCGTTACTCGAGAAAACCACTACGCTTTCCTTCCAACTGGGCTAGCTGGTCGTTCGCTGCGTCATCCAGGGCCAGCAGCTGGCGGAGTGTCGGATCAAGTGACCTTTGCAGATCAAGATCGATCAGATTTTTCTGGTACTGTTGTTGCGGTTTGTCGCGTCGACAGTAAAACCCGTGAAGGGCCGTGCGAGGTTTGTCAGTCAGGTTTGCTGTTCCGGCGTGCCAAAGATGGGCATTGAGTACGATAAGGGCCCCGCGTGGTCCCGTGACCAGGACTTCCCGAGGGTGAGCAATCGATGGATCAGGCATTGCATCCTGTGGCAGCTTGTTCTCTTGATGGGATCCGGGAACGACTCGCAGGCAGCCATTTTCACGCGTGAATTCATCAACCAGCCAGATGACGTTACAGACCCAGGGCCCCCGTTCATCGGTGACCGCCCCCATGTCGGCATGAAGGGGTTGCCCAACCGGTTGCCTGGCATTAGACGAACGGGCATTCATGCTGCTCAGTTTGTATTGATCTCCCAAGACAATTTCTACCAGTTCCAGGACGTTCAGCTGGCTGGCTAAACGGCGAAAAATCTCTCCCTTATTGATCAGGTTGGACAAGCGGCGCGAATGGAGTTCCTGTTTGAATTCACTGCCGGCAGCTTCCCCCTCCTGGGCAAAGAGGTCCTCAATCTGCTCCTGCAGCTCGTCCATCAGGGATGCTGTTGAAAACTCGGCCAGCAGTAAGAATCCTTGCTGGTCGAGTTGTTCACGCTGTTGTTGCGTCACCATGGTTTTCTTGCCAGCTTGTCCTTTATTCTTTCTTAGGCACTTGGCTGGCTGTTTTTTGCCTTTCTGTTCTGAGAAAGGCCAGGAACTTATCGTCTCTTGTCAGTTGAATTGCTTCGTCCCAGTGTTTCAGCGCGACGGAGAACTGTTTCAAGGAGTGGCTAGTTTCAGCGATTGCCCAGTGGCAATTGACCAGTTGCTTTTGGACTTCTGCTCGTTGACGCTGAGCTTCTGGTACCTTCAGGAGCGTCGCATAGGATTCCTGGTAGAGAACTATTGCAGGTTGAAGTTGCGCTTGGACCTGGTGCAGATTTCCCAAGTTGTATTGAGTAATCGAGGTGTCGAGGATGAGCTTGACCTGCTGGGGATTTCTCGCGGAAAGTTGCTTTCGAAGTTTCAACGCTTCGTGGTAGTGTTGGTTTGCGGCATCCCACTCTTTGTTTTCTTTTTCCATTTGTCCGAGGCTGTGGGCGACGGTCGACAGCGTGAACTGGTACGCTAACTCATCCCGGTTTTTTTCGACTAGTTCCCGGGCCGTTCCATAGATATCACGATATTGTTCCAGGGCCGGGACGTATTGCTTGGCATCCCGCATGAGATCAGCGTAGACAATGCGGCTGGACAAGAGTAGATGCCGATACTTGTCCTCCGGGGACTGGTCGACGATGCGTTGTTTTTCCTGGATGGCCAGTTGAATCGTCCGCACGGCAGTTTCCCGATGTTGCAACCGTCGCTCGGCTTCCGCTAAATTGTGCAGTCCCCGTGCCAGGTCGGTTTGATACTTGAGGTTGCCAGGGTCTTTGTCTCGCAACCGGTGGAGAATCAAGATGGCTTTTTGAGCAGAGTCACTGGCCTTTTGAAAATTCCCGATGCTGTTCCAAATGGCCGTAGCATTGAGGTGTAATTGGGCAAGAGAAACTTCGTATTTCACTTCGCCTGGATGGCTTGCGACGAGCACTTCAGCCGCCTGGACGCCCGCAGCTGAAGTTTTGCGAGCTGCTTCCCAGTGGCCGAGGCTTATTTCCAAGTTGGTTTGACTGATATACCAGGCCAATTGTTGATCATGGAGAAACTCGGGATTGAACCGGTCTTTGCGCAATTGATCGAGGATCTGGCTGGCCTTCTCCAGGCAACTGCTGGCTTCCGATAACTTCCCCGTAGTTCGATAGAGCACGGACAGGTTTAGATGAGCAGCCAATGTGGTTCGTGCTACGGCAGGTTTACCCTCTTCGGGTGGGAGGAGGATTTTCTGGAAACAGGAGATGGCTTCCGTAGCATTGCCGCGAATCATATAGAGGGTAGCCAGATTGTTCAGCACGGTCATCTGGAGCTGGTGATCGCGGTCGCTGGCCGGTGGTTCGCTGGCCAGTTTCTCCGCGAGTTGAGAGGCTTGGAGATAGTTCTTTTCCGCGGCCATCAGGTCACCACTCGCTTGCGAGAGAGTGCCGAGGCCGTTGTAGCACTCAGAGAGTTTTCGTCGATGCGGCTTGTGCCGGGGTTCGTCCTTGACAAGTTGTAGCAACACTTTAAGTGAGTTTTCGTAGTGAAGGCTGGCTGCATCAAGAGTTTCCAGGGAGGTGGCCAGGACCCCCAACTGATAATGGACATCGGCGATGTCTGCACGATAGGCCGGTTCATCGCGATGCTGTTCCAGGAAGTAGAGATAGAAGTCGAGCAGTTGTTGAGTCAATTGGCGTTGCAGTGGCTTGAAGCCACTGAGTTGCTGGGCCTCTAGACTGTTGATGTTAAGGCTGAGGCCTTCAATGACGCTGCGTGCTCGCCGGAAATCTGCCTCGGCGGTTTTCTTTTGCTCTTGCGTGCGCTGGTGGGCACGATTCAAAAGACCGTTGCCAATCCCCAGGCCGAGCGCGGCCAGCAGCATCAGCAGAGCCACGGAATTGATGAGCCTGCGGTGATGTCGGGTCCAGCGACTGCAGCGGGCCCACCACGGGTCGAGATAGGAATCGACGGGTTCATCGGCGAGCCAGGACTGGAGTTCGTTTTTTAGATCGAGTGCCGAGGCATAGCGTTGTGACGGATCCTTGGACATGGCCTGGGAGCAAATGGCGTCCAAGGCGGGTGGGACAGCTGCATTACGGTCCCGGGCTGTGGGAGTTGGCTCGTGTTGAATCTCTTGCATGACGTCAATCGCGTCGTCCCCCTGATACGGCGGCTGGCCCGTGAGGATTTCAAACAAGATGCTTCCTAAACCGTACACGTCCGTCGTGAACCCGATTTCGTCGGTTGCGCCGGCAGCCTGTTCGGGAGCCATGTAGGCCGGTGTGCCTATGCGTGCACCGACAATGGTCTTTCCCACTGGATTGGTCTCACTCGACGTGGCGAGCGGGGAGGTCGGTGGTTCGTCGGTCATCACGGTGGCTGTATCAATTAACTTGGCGAGTCCCCAATCGAGCACAAAGATCTCGCCAAACTCACCAACCACGATATTTTGCGGCTTCAAGTCACGGTGAATAACTCCCTGGGAGTGTGCGTAGGCAACCGCCTGGCAAACAGTGTTGAGGATGTTGAGCAGGTTGACCTGATCGCGCCGGTTGAGGTCCTGGTGGTGGTCGCCGATTAACTCACGAAGTGTTTTTCCTGCCACCAGTCGCATGGTATAGAACGGTTCAGTGACATCGCTGCCGTGCCGCAACTGGTACACCGGCACAATATTGGGATGGTCCAGTTTCCCGGTGATTTGAGCTTCACGAACAAACCGTTCTCGGACAGCCGGGTCTTCCGTGTATTGGGGTTGCAGATCTTTGAGTGCGACTGGGCGGTCCAGGTTGCTGTCGTGAGCAATCCAAATACGGCCGATTCCTCCCTGCCGGTGAAGCGACTGCTTGGAATACCTTGCCTGGATAGCTTGCGGCTGGTGGGTAGCCGGCTGATCGCCGGCAGTTGGTTCGATCGGACCGAATAACTTTTCCCAGGCCTGATTGATCACTACTTCGTGTTGGGGAAATCGTTTGTAATAATCTGCGATCTCAAGACGGTCAGAATCGGCTTGTCGATAGTGGAATTCCAGCAGCAGCAATTCGAATAGTAAGGCAGGTCGATAATCTTCTTCGATCCGGGAAAGCAGCTGTTCCAGGGGTAGCGGTTGTTGCGTTTGCCAGGCAGACTCCAACTCGCTACAGATTTGCTCAATCTCTAACGTGATTTTCAGACGTTGCGGGTGTGGATCGGGTTTCATGGCTGGCAGGCTTAGGCCTCTGTTTCTGTCCAGATTTGTTGGATGAGTTGAAGTCGACGCTGTACGGTGCGACGAACACAGCCGAGCTTTTCAGCGATTTCGTCATGCGTGAACCGCTCCATCTTCCAGACAGCGATTTTCCTTAGCGTGTCATCTGGCAGAGCAGCCAGCAGTCGATGATATTCTTCCGTGACCTGAACCGCAAACTCGGGTGTGGGCTGCTGCCCCAGGACCGGTTCGAGCTGATCGCTCCACTGGGAATCGACCATTCGATCCATCGACTGGATGACATGGTTGCCCCCGCGTTTTTGGGCCCGGTCGTGAATTCGTTTGTCGATCGCCTTGTTGGCGGTGATCCGTACTAGCAGAGCCCACAGATCGTGACGATCGCGCAGTTGCGGAAAGCGACCTTGCTGGGCGCCCATGAAAAAACTTTTCATGGCAATTTGAGCGATGTCTTCCTCATCGGTAGATTGTCGCTGGGCCCCAGATATCTTCTTGGCTGCCAGTCCAACCAGGCGTTTCCAGTACCGTTGCCAAAGTTGCTGAGCAGCTTCCTGGTCACCACTCTTGAGGGCCCCGATCCAGTGTGTGACGGATCCGAATTGTGCCATGTTTGGTTCGTTTTTTTGAGTCAGACGAGATTGTCCTAAACTGCTGGAAAACAGCTGCCAGCGAGCTTGTTAGGACGTTCCTATTATTACCTAGCAACCCTATTTGAACACAGTAATCTCATTTTCTTGTCCCACTTTTCTGGCGTTTTGCGAGTTCCTTACTGGCAGGGGCGAGCAGGCCCCTGCTGGACGGTTAGCAGGAAAAGACTGGCTGGCGGTCCACTTACTTGTCTTTTCACGAGAGGAGGACGTCTAATGTTGCTGCTGAAAACGACCATGGGTTCTTTGCGAGGCTGGGCAATATTGCTGGTGCTTAGCGGCTGGGCTGTCACGGCTCAAGCGGCTTGTCCCGGTGACACAGATTGGAATGGGGAGATTGATCTGGGTGATTTGGTGCGATTTTTCCACTACTATCACGATCAAGATCCGGTTGTTCGGTACTTGGCCGATACGAACCAGGATGGGGAGACGGATATCTCAGATATTTCCGTCATTTTCGAAGACTATCAGTTCGGTTGTCGGTCACGCACCCAACCCTGTCCCGGAGACACCGATTGGGACGACCGTATTGATGTTGGTGACTTGGTTCGCTTCTTTCACTACTACCGGTCGAATGACAGTATTGTTCGCATGGCTGCAGATGTGAACCAGGACGGCCGAACCAATGTCGCTGACATGGTGACCATCTTTGACATTTATACTGATGGTGGTCCTTAGTTCGGCCTGGAGCCTAAAAGGCGGCGGGACGCAGGTCTTTGCTCTTCAAGATGTGGGGCGGAGACCTGCGTACCAGGCCGTTGCATGAATCAGCGGGGCGAGGCGCTGCCAGTCCGGTCATTTTTTCTTGGTGGGCTTACGCGATTTAAATTCCTTGATGGCCTTGGGTAGCGTAGGATCGACATAACCTAGTGCACCACGGCCCTCTTCTTCAATTCGGAAATCCACGTCTTCCTGGATTTCTTTGAGATCTGCCCGCCAGAATTTTTCCCGCTCCTTCTGGGGTGGTGCTTGGAGAGGTCGCAGTATCCTCATCCCGACTCCCAAGGCTGGTTCACTAGTGAACCACCAGGGGCTGAGAGGAATGTTGGGGTCCTCGCCGCGCCAGTCGTCATCGTGCGATCCCAGGCGGAACGCGCTGCGACAATTCTCTGGATCCATATCCCAAGAACCTCCGCGGACCACACGTGGAAAGAGCTTGGTAGGCCAGCCAACACTTTCCAGGCCCGCCAGCGTTTTTCCGCCCTGTCGCTTATATCCATCTTTGAACAACTGGTCCAGCGTCCATTCACCCACGTTCCCATGCATGTCATGAAGGCCCCAGGGATTTGGTTTCTTGAGACCGATCGGGTGCGTGGTTTCATTCGAGTTGTCGTAATACCAGGCGTAATCAGCGAGCTTGGCGGGATCATCCCCAAAGTGATAAGCGGTTGTCGAGCCTGCCCGACAAGCGTATTCCCATTCCGCTTCACTGGGGAGCCGGTAAAAACGACCGGTTAGACCAGTAAGCCACTTGGTGTACTGCTTGGCGGCGTACTGGCTCATGGTCACGGCTGGAAGTTTTGGATTTTCACCGTTCACGAAAGTAAAACTGGTGTCGTACAGGTTTGAAGGAGCGGTAATGGCGTCGGCTTGATGCTTCTCGGTAAGGGGGCGTATTTTGTAGGTCTCGAAAGATTTAAAAATGTCGTGCAACGCCATGTATTCTTTATATTCTTCCCACCTCAATTCGTATTTTCCCAGCCAGTACGGTTGCTGAACCGTTTGATACTGGGGGCCTTCAATTGCCTGGCGTTTCGCTTCACCAGCTGGACTGCCGACCGAGCCCTGGCCACCAGGGATCGGCTCCATGTGGTATTTCACTGTCGATCCGGGAATCGTTGTCTCGTAGGGGATCATGTAACCGTGATCCGTTTTAACGTAGCGCCCGGAAGCGGGTTTCTTTGCTACCAGGCCCAGCTGGCCTGGCGCAGGATCTGCTGCTTGAG
>JAYGDG010000017.1:0-9293 GCA_046583015.1 Pirellulaceae bacterium
CGTCGATGGAGTGGGCGCCAAGAAAGCCCTCAGAGCAATGGTACGACCGGTCAAAGACGTGGCCACGCTGATTGAAAACCAGGACGTCAAGGGCCTTTCCGGGCTACCGGGCGTCGGGCCTGCCACGGCCGAACGAATTATTGCCAAACTACGCCGCAAAATGCCCAAGTTTGCTCTCCTGGTGACCGCTGAATCGACACCGGTTGACGAGGGCCAGCGCGATATCATTGAGCAAACGTACCTGGTTCTTTGCAATCTGGGGCATTCGGAAACAGATGCCCGTCAGTTGCTCGATTCCGCGATGGAGAACGGCAGCGACTACCAGGACGTTGAATCGTTACTGCAAGTGGTTTACCAGAGCAGTCAATCGTGACATCGCAGAGCCTCTGCAGGCGAACGACATATCCCATCTCGTTCAATCTCTGGTATATTACCGATGTACCGATTTAGCTTTTCTCTCCAGCCAGTGGATCCCCATGTCCCGAGAAAAAATCTTGGGAAGTCAGTTCCCGCAAGACGAAGAAGAGCGAACGCTTCGCCCGCAAAAAATGTCCGACATGGTTGGGCAACGGGAAGTCTTCGAACGTCTTTTGATCGCGGTCGATGCAGCCAGTAAACGGGATGACCCGCTTGGCCACATCCTCTTTGATGGCCCGCCAGGCCTTGGCAAAACGACGTTCGCTACCTGTATTCCGAGAGAACTCGGCGTACACTTGGAAATGACCAGCGGGGCCGCGATCAAGGCACCGAAAGACCTGCTCCCGTACTTGACGAACTTACAGGAAAAAACGGTCTTCTTTATTGACGAAATCCATCGCCTGCCAACTGCCGTCGAAGAATACTTGTACACGGCCATGGAGGATTTTCGTATTGATTTAGTCCTCGGCGAGGGGATTAACGCCCGCACCATTAACATGTCGCTGAAACCCTTTACGCTGATCGGCGCCACCACCCGCGCTGGCCTTCTTTCCAGTCCGCTGAGAGACCGTTTCCAATTCCGGGAACACCTTGAATTCTACAGCGATCAGGAACTGACAGAGATCGTCACCCGCAACGCCCAGAAGCTGCAGGTCACGATTGAACCTGACGCAGCCAGCATCATTGCTCAACGCAGCCGCGGAACTCCACGCGTCGCCAACAATCGACTCCGCTGTGTCCGCGATTATGTCACCAGTAAAGCAGATGGACACATTACCTGCCAACTGGCCCAAGATGCACTTAAAATGTGGGGCGTCGACCAGCGGGGGCTGGATAAACAGGACCGCAAGTACCTGGAAACACTCATTCGTGTCTTTGACGGCGGACCCGTCGGTGTCGAAGCCCTGGCCCACACGATGAATACGGCCGTTGACACGTTATCAGATGAAGTCGAACCTTTCCTGTTGCGTAGCGAACTGTTAATCCGCTCACCACGTGGCCGAATGGCAACCGATCTCGCCTGGCAACATCTTCAGTTGACCCCCAAAACAACCCCTCAAGGGGATGATCAGAACACGCTCTTCAACTGACAACCCGGTTCACGGGCAGCTGGAAAGCAGCCTGCCTTGCGGTTGACAGCCTGCAGGTCGGGTTTTAGGATGAGAAGTCCTCATGTCTGAGGAAATCTAAAAGTCCCTGAATACCCAAAAACGAGATTCCGTCATGGCGGTTCCCAAACGAAAGCACTCCAATTCGCGGTCTGGAAAAAGACGTTCTCACCATGGGAAAAAACCGCGTCAATTGACCTACTGTGCTAAATGTAGCACACCATTGCCAACACATGTCGTTTGCCCTGTCTGTGGTTACTACATGGGAAGAACTGTGGTCGATTCGGAACAAAACGCCTAGTTCCCTCGTTTGAACAAGCAAGCCGCCAGCCTTCCGCGCTGACCAAAGGGTAGATGCTGTGAGTCGAACTGCCTTTCTCTTTCCCGGCCAAGGGGCCCAAACGGTTGGGATGGGAAAAGAACTCTACGAGTCGCTTCCCGCAGCCCGCCAGCTCTTTGACCAGTCCGCTGAGATCCTTGGCTACGACCTGGCTAATATCTGCTTTTCAGGTCCTCCCGAAACACTCAACGCAACCAATCACAGTCAGCCCGCCCTGTTTGTCACCAGCCTGGCTGCCCTGGAAAGCCTCAAGGCTCAATCGCCCCAGGTTCTTGAAGATTGCCAGGCCGTTGCTGGCTTGAGTCTCGGTGAATACACCGCACTGGTCTTTGCCGGAGTCCTGGAATTCGAAACAGCTCTGAGGATCGTCCAGGAACGCGGATCGGCCATGCAAGCAGCGGCTGAAGCCGTCTCCAGCGGCATGGTGAGTGTCCTGGGAATGGAACTGCCGCAACTGGAAGAACTCATCAAACAGCAGCGAGGTCCCGACGAAACTTTGCAGATCGCCAACCTGTTGTGCCCGGGCAACCTGATCGTTTCAGGTGACCAGGCCGCCTGTCTGCGACTTTCCGAGGCAGCCACCGAAGCCGGTGCCATGAAAGTCCTGCCGCTCGCCGTTGCCGGGGCCTTTCATACTCCCATCATGCAACCTGCCGTGGATCGCCTCGCCGCTATCCTCGAGGAAATCTCCTTCCAGCCACCTCGCATTCCCGTTATTTTCAACGTCGATGCCCAACCGCACGAAGAACCGCAGCAGATCCGAGAGTTGCTGGTGCAACAAGTCGTTTCTCCCGTCTTGTGGGAAGATTCAATGAGGTATCTACTGAATACAGGAATCGACAGTTTTTGTGAGATCGGTCCGGGGCGCGTCCTGCGAGGCCTGCTACGTCGCATCGATCGCAAAGTGAATTGTGAAAACATTACTTGTTGAAGTTGAGATGCTTCGTCTCTTTTCAAGAAGTTGCTCAATCCCGATCGCCAGTTTGATGTTTCGCAAGAATTAGCTCAAGTCAAGAAAGTGCACTCCCTATGGCTGAATCAACCCCTGCTCTGCAAGTCAACTTATCGGAAAAAACTGCCATCGTGACTGGAGCCTCCCAGGGACTCGGAAAAGCCGTTGCACTGACGCTGGCAGCCAACGGTGCCCGCGTGGCCTGCGTTGCTCGAAGTGTCGACAAACTAAACCAAACCGTACAACAGATTCAGGAAGCCGGTGGAGAAGCCGAAGCATTTGCCTGTGATGTTACCGATCGCGAGAGCGTGGATGAGCTGGTCGACCAGGTCGTCGAACAGTGGGAAAAACTGGACATCCTTGTCAACAATGCCGGCATCACTCGAGATACACTGCTGCCAAGAATGTCCGATGACGATTGGGATGCCGTGATTAATACGAATCTCCGTGGCAGCTTTCTTTTCTCCCGTGCCGCTTCCCGTTACATGATGCGGGCTCGCTATGGACGAATCATCAACATGTCGAGTGTTTCCGGAATAATCGGCAACCCGGGACAAACAAATTATTCAGCTTCCAAGGCTGGACTCATCGGCCTGACGCGCAGCCTCAGCCGCGAACTGGCAGGTCGCAAGGTGACCGTCAATGCCGTCGCTCCTGGCTTCATCGAAAGCGAAATGACGGCTGCCCTCGGTGACATGATCATTGAAGAAGTCAAAAAGCGAATTCCAGCCCGGCGACTGGGAACTGCAGATGATGTGGCTGCAGCCGTCCTGTTCCTGGCCGGAGACGCCGCTTCCTATGTCACCGGACATGTTTTAACGGTCGACGGTGGTATGACCGGTTGACTTATCGTCCAGGGCAGCCGCCGGATAAGATCGACAACCCGACTCCTCAAGAATTACGGGTTCTCAGGGGGATTGCATCTTGACCTCTCTTATGGAAATCCTCTATCTTGTGACGTTGACGGTCACCTTTGCGAGTCCCGGTCGACCTAACAGTATCTTGAAGGAAAACGGAATTCCATTGGAATTTCAAGTTCCATGAACGCAGGAGGATCAAAAAGGTGGCATCTGTTGAAGAACGCGTATTTGGAATTATTAATGAACAGCTAGGCGTCGATAAAGACAAGATTACGCTGGAAACATCGTTTGTGAACGACCTTGGTGCCGATTCACTGGACCAAGTTGAACTCGTGATGGAACTGGAAGAAGAGTTCGATGTTAATATTCCAGATGACGCTGCTGAGAATATTCAAACGGTCGGTCATGCAATCGACTTCATTGAAAAAGCCCAGTCCTAATCAGTGAGTGTCTTGAATTAGTATGAAACGACGGGTTGTCGTCACCGGAATGGGTGTCGTGACGTCGCTTAGCTGCGACGTAACCGACCTCTGGAATCAGATCTTAGCTGGTCAAAGTGGTATTCACGATCTTAAGCTCGTGGACACCACCCACTTTCGAGTGAAAATTGGTGGCGATGTCTACGATTGGGATCCGAGCGATTATATCGATCGAAAAGAAGCCAAGCGACTCGATCGCTTTTCCCAGTTCGCCCTCTACGCAGGCTCCAAAGCCGTAGAGAATTCGGGACTCGATTTCTCTCAAGAAGCACCCTTCCGAGCTGGAGTCATTCTCGGCTCCGGTATTGGTGGACTGCAGGAAATTGAAACGCAGATCGAACGTCTGCTCTCCAAAGGGCCCGAACGTGTATCCGCCTTTACGATTCCCAAGCTGATGCTCAATGCCGCTGGAGGAAATATCTCCATCCGCTATGGACTCCAGGGACCAAACTATACCGTGGCCACCGCCTGCGCTAGTGCAACCAATGCCATCGGCGATGCACTCAAAACAATTCAGTATGGTGACGCCGAAATCATGGTGACCGGGGGAACCGAAGCAGCAATCACTCCCATGGGTGTCAGCGGATTCCAGAATATGAAGGCTCTCTCCATGAGAAATAGTGAGCCAACGCGAGCTAGCAGGCCCTTTGATCTTAATCGCGACGGTTTTGTTATCAGTGAAGGGGCCGGTATCATCGTGCTCGAAGAATTGGAGCACGCCCGACAACGTGGTGCCAAAATCCACTGTGAACTGTTCGGATTTGGTTCGAGCGGAGATGCAACCCATATTACCCAACCGAACGAACATGGCCTCGGGGCAGCCCAAGCAATGAAAAATGCCCTCAAAGATGCCCAACTAGCATCGGATGTTGTTGATTACATTAATGCACATGGAACAAGCACGCCCCTTGGAGACCAGGCCGAAACTGCCGCTATCAAGGAAGTTTTTAAGCAGCATGCCTATGAATTAAGTATTTCCAGTACCAAAAGCCAGTTAGGTCATTCACTCGGAGCCAGCGGAGGCATTGAATTAATCCTCTCAATCCTGGCACTGAATGAACAAGTCGTTCCCCCTACCATCAATCTCGAAACACCTGACCCAAAATGCGACTTGGACTATACGCCTAATCAACCTCGGGAACGATCGATCACAACCATTATGAGTAACAGTTTCGGGTTTGGTGGCCACAACGCTTCGATCGTCGCGGGAAAACTGCGTAACGGCGATGCCAATTGAACCAATCCTCTCGTCCGGCTAATTCGCTAGCATCTCTCTGCTAAGCTCGCTCTGGCACCCTGCTAATCGCACTTGTCCGACCCTTGTCGGCAGACTATACTCCGCCGCCCAGAGAAGAGGGCAGATCGCTAGCTCTCCAGAAGACTCCTCGGCAATCAGTAAATCAAAAAAGTCTCTGGCCACTGCTCAACCACTCATTTCTGACAAGGTTGCTGACATGAAAACTCAACTTTTTCTTTGTGCTCTGATGATGATCTGCTTGCCGTCGCTGGTCATTGCACAAGGCTCACCGAACACCAATCCCGGCGATTTCGGTTTCACTCAGCGACCAGCAAGAGCAGTGGCCTCCCCTGCTTCAAACGGCGGCGAAGAAACGTTACCCAATCGCCATGGACAAGTCTGGCGCAAATATGACATTCGCCCTTACACTCAAAAACTGTCCGACCATGAACATCCGGAACAGGCCATCATTGACTGGATCTTGAGAGAAACGGGCACCGACCACTGGTTTCGTGAACCACTCGGATTACTCAGTGCCAATCGCAACACGTTAAGCGTCTATCACACGCCAGCCACGCATGCAATCGTGTCAAGAATTGTTGATCGATTCGTCCTTAACAAGTCGGAAGCCCAGGTACTGGGGGTCTGCCTGGCGACCGTCAGCAGTCCGAATTGGCGCACTAAGTCCCAGCATTTGATGCGTCCCGTCACAGTTCATACGCCGGGAGCAGAAGCCTGGCTTCTCTCCAAAGAAAATGCTTCGCTGCTGCTGACCGATCTGCGTAAACGGTCCGACTACCGGGAACATAACTCGCCGAACGTCATTATCCATAATGGACAAACTCGTGATATTCACCGGTTCCGACCGCGTAGTTTCATTCGTGGTATTACCACGACCCGTAACGGCACGTCTCTACAAAAACAAACTGGAACAGTCGATGAGGGTTATCTCCTACAGGTAAGCCCTCTCTTTTCCACCGATGGTCGTGCGGTTGACGTAGATATTCGCTGCCGAGTACGGCAAGTCGAACGGCTGGTGCCACTCATGGTAGACAGTCCACGCGGCACCACCGGCCCAAGCCGCTTGCAAATCCAGGTGCCCCAAATGTCTCAATGGCACCTGAAAGAACGGTTTCACTGGGCGAACGATCAATTTTTGTTGATCAGTTGTGGTGTGGTGGCAACGCCCGAATGGGACCGAGCATTTACCCTTGGCATGCCCAATCCCTTTAGCTCCGTACCGGTACGTGCCAACGCATTGATCTTTATAGAATGCCGCGGCACACCTCAGCAGGCGCTGCTCAAGCCTGCCAAAACAGCTGGTTCGCAGAATCAGCAGTACCGAGGCCGCTATTGAATCTCCAACCGGGATTTCTCAAGCGGGCCTCAATTGCATCTCGACGCCGTCCCATCTGGCTTTTACAATGCACGCTATAATCGGCCGAAAGGCTTTCGAAGAGGGAACGCTTACTAACCTTCGCGGGTCGCTCCTGACCGATTAAGGGGGCCTCCTCTAAATCGGCGATGTCTCAAATTCCCACTCTCCTGATAGCTCAGTTGCCTTAGTCAAAACCCCTTTCATTAATTCCCAATTGAACAAACAGATGGCCGATTTAACTTCACGACGCGTCGTGGTCACAGGCTTGGGCCAAATCAGCCCTTTGGGAAACACCACCGAGCAGTTGTGGGACGCTCTCACGCATGGAAAAAGTGGTGTCCGTCCGCTGACTTCGATCCCTACCGACCACTTAACCGCCCCCTATGGTGGCGAGTGTGTCGACTTTACCGGTGATATTGACGACTTTGGTGAACTCGACAAACAGACACGCAAGAGTATTAAAAAAGGGCTGCGCGTCATGTGCCGTGAAATCCAGCTAGGGGTGGCAGTGGCCCAACAGGCATTGCGCGACGCCAAACTGCAACTGGGGGATTATGATCCGGAACGAACCGGCATCGTCTATGGATCTGACTACATCATGACACTTCCGGAAGAATTCCTGGATGGCATCCAGAACTGCCTGGACCAAGACCAGCAATTTGATTTCAGCCGCTGGGCCAAAGACGGGTTACCGAAAGTCTCGCCCCTCTGGCTGCTGAAGTACTTACCCAATATGCCAGCCAGCCACATCGCCATCTATAACGATCTGCAAGGACCAAACAACTCACTCACCGTCCGAGAAGCCTCTTCCAACCTGGCAATCGGCGAAGCCTTCTGCACCATCATGCGAGGTGATGCAGACATCATGGTCGCCGGGGCAACTGGATCGCGCGTCCACCCCCTGCGAACCATTCATGTTACGCTCCAAGAAGAATTGGCTGGAGCACAAATGCAACCCGCAGATGCCTGTCGACCGTTTGACAAGGACCGTTGTGGTATGGTAATTGGCGAAGGAGCTGGCGCGCTGATCCTCGAAGAATTGGGCTCTGCACAACAACGTGGAGTTCCCATCCTCGCCGAAGTTATTGGTCACAACTCATCTACTGTCATCGAAACAGACGGAACGGCTCGCTGCGGACAGGCACTCGCACATGCCCTGAGACTGGCTCTGAACAACGCAAAACTCTCGCCACAGGAACTTGGCCATATCCATGCACACGGCATCTCGACTCAACAGGGAGACCGGCAGGAGGCACGGGCCATCGAAAAGGAACTTGGCAACCATCGAGAACAGGTGCCCGTCGTAGCAGCGAAAAGCTACTTCGGTAACCTGGGAGCTGCCAGCGGCTTGGTAGAAGTTATCTCCAGTATCATGGCACTGCAAAAAAACCAGCTGGTCCCCATCCTCAACTACCAAACTCCCGATCCAGAATGCCCCCTGACAGCGGTCCGTGACCTGCAACAGCCAGCCGGCAACAGCTTTGTTAACCTCAACGTCTCCCCCCAAGGTCAGGCCAGCGCCGTAGTTATCCAGCGGTTCTAGTCACCCGGAAATGACCCTTCAGCAACCACTGGGGGCACGATACCCCCCTCTGGGCGGTTGACACTCCGAGACCTGGTAGGTATCCTTTTTGGGTCAAACTACCGTTGGTTTTATACTTAGGGCGAGAAACCAGGGACCCAAAATCGGGTGAAATCACCACTTTAGTGGGGTGCCCGACAGTCTCCATGGTGGGGTTTTGGCGGCGTTGCTCCTAGAGTGCTCCGTGAAAACCGGCTAAGGTGGACCGTTCAGCGGTTTGGCAAATTAAATAACCGGCACAGCAACGTTGCCGGCGATCAGCGGTATGGGAACCGTGAACCAGCCAGGTTCACGATTCCGGCACCGTTGGTCGGCGGCTTTTTTTGTTTTCAGTCCGTTTGATGAGTACTCGGTAGCAGAAACAAAGGCAGCGATCGTACCGATCGCCAGAATGTTCACGTAAGGTGAGAGCCAAAGGACATGAATCCACAAGAATTACTACGTATTGTCGATTCGCTGCACCGCGATAAGAAAATTGAACCGGAAATCGTCTTTCAGGCGATTGAAGCAGCCTTGGTTTCCGCGGCCAAACGACAGTACGGTGAAACAGCTGAAATTGAGGTTAGTATCGCTCGCGACGATGGCACCTTAACAGCCAGCCGTGACGGGCAACCGCTAGACCAGGACGAAATCGGGCGCATTGGGGCCCAAACGGCAAAACCGGGAAATATGATCTTTTGCACACATAAGAGGCTTCATGAATACTGAAACATAGGCTATATAAATTTTCGATCTGCCTTTATTAAGTGCTCCTCTCAGGAATTTCTCATTTCACCAAAATATTGGAGTTTTCTAAGAAAATGATTAAGAAAAAATTTAGGCTGGAATTTCAAGTGAAATTTTCCGTAAATCCGGCAATAAAATCTTCTAATATAACACAAAAAAATGTAAAAAAATAACCGCACCAAAATCAGCCGATTTTTTTCTGCATAAATTTAA
>JAYGDG010000026.1:0-4222 GCA_046583015.1 Pirellulaceae bacterium
GCCCAATGGGGGATGCTGTATTGCATCCTACGGGGCAATGGTCAGAGATACAAGCGAGTTTTCAAGTGGTTGGCGGGCTGCGCGTTGACTTTCTGCAATTTTCCTGTCGTTGCGAGGGCGGGGCATGGTGGCCGCTGTCACAGGCGTCTAGCCGGGTTTGTCGATTCCCATTTCAGTCCACGTGATGTTTTCCTGCCGGACTCTATCTCGAATCGCCCTGTTAGTTGTCCAAGTTTCAGGCGTGTCATAAGAGCGTTTGTGGTCCAGGTGCAAGCAGACTGCGGAATAGCGGATTTGAATACCTTTCATGCCGTTATTCATCATCCGTTCACCCATTTCACGGTCGAGCCCACCGTATTGCATTTGTTCGTTAAAGCCGTTGACGGCGACGATATCTTTCTTCCATGTCGAGCTGTTGG
Organism: Pirellulaceae bacterium; assembly: GCA_046583015.1. Lineage (GTDB taxonomy): Bacteria > Planctomycetota > Planctomycetia > Pirellulales > Pirellulaceae > JAZADA01. The sequence goes on from JAYGDG010000026.1 coordinate 420, forward strand.
CGCCGTTCCATGTCGGCTTGGTGGGCGTTAACTTATTCAACCAGTTTGCTTGCCAGCCCCTGGCAGTCAACTTGAAGGACTTGAGAGATTTCGGTTGTCCCTGGGAGACAAGCCAGCGGTAATCGAATGCCCTTGCAGACTGGATGGCATCACGTGTGATGGTCTTGCTGACTGGCATGGTGAGCTTGTAGTAACCCGCCGAGAGGAAGTGTCCCGGTTTCGCCAGGGCCTTGTGCGTTTGGATCAGGTCGTTTCTGGGCAGGCAATCATGGTCGGTTAGCAGGAGATAATCGCAATCGGTCGCCCGAATGGAGTCATTGAGGATTCTTGTTTTTCGGAATCCCTGGTCTTCGTGCCAGACATGCAGGATGTTCAAGGAGTTTTCTTGCTTGAACTTCTCAATCAAGGACCGGGTTTCCTCACCGGAACCGTCATCCGCCAGGATCACTTGGAAATCATGGTCCGTTTGGCACTGGTAGCCCCACAGAACCTTTTCCAGCCAGGCTGGGTTGTTGTAGGTCGTAATAATAACCCCCAGGTTCATGGGCGCTGCCCCCGACTGTTCCAGACATGTTGATAAACACCGAGGATCGATTCCACTTCCTGGTGGGCAGCGAACTGTTGGTTGGCTCGTTGCAGCCCACAGGTACCAAATGTCTCTAATAATTCAGGGTTTGCCAGTATTGTTTCCAGTGCTTCACGCAAGGCGGGCAGGTCGTCCGTGGGAACGATGAAGCCTGATTTTCCTTCAGCGATCATGTCTCGATAGGCTCCAGTGTCCGCAGCAACCACGGCATTCCCACAGGCCATTGCTTCCAAGGGGACCATGCCAAACCCTTCGTAGCGTGCGGGAGCTACCGTTAAGTCCAATGCCCCCTGGTACCTGGGCATTTGTTCGATGGGGACCGGGCCTAGCCAATGAAAACGATTCTCTAAACCAGCATCGGCAATAATCTTTTTTAGCTCCTGTTCAAATCCGGTAAACTGTCGAGTGGTAAGGCCGATCAGATAAGCATCGAATTGCTGATGTTTGTTGAGCAGTTCACAGAGGCTTTTTACGAACAGATCAGTTCCCTTCTCGGGCCGAATTCTGCCAATGATTCCGATCGCATATTTGGACCTAAACCCCAACTCGTCTTTTAAGGCTTGCTTGTCATCGGGAGAAATAAACCGTTTCGTATCGACACCATGTGGCACCACTTTGACTGCTTCTGGAACAAAACTGGCCGCCATCTCACTGGTGGCAATAATGGCATCCATCGAACGAATCAATTGTCGGGGATACCAGGAGTGTCTCCGTTTGGCAGCAGACGTAAAGACGAGCTTTAGTTTGCAGCGCAACAGGTATTTGAAAATTAATCCCCAAAACATTTCGTTGTTGCGGCGGGCGTGCCAGATTCGGAAAGGAAGTCCTTCCGGTAACGGACTTCGACAAATCTTCCACGCTTGTCTGAGGGTTACGTTTGGAATATCGCCCTGGGGCGTGTTGCCTAGAAAAGCCAGGTTGATTCGCTCGCTCATCAAGGGTAGCAGGGAACGAATTGTCGTACTAACACCGGTGATACGCCGGTGCAAATCGGCAACAATGACATGCGCAGATGAAGCGTTTGCAGAGTTCATGAAGTATTATTCTTGCACATAGTTCTTAGTGGCCTGGCGAGTTGGACGCCCCCTTGCGGTGGGATCTGTGGCGCCTGTCCCGAAGTCCCTCAACTTGGCCAACGGGAATATAGGTGGATTCGTTTTTTTGCACCAGATATTCTTTTCCTGTTGGCCAGTTTGGCCAGATCGAATGGACACGGGATAACTAGCCGCTGCGCTTCCCACCGAGTGCCAGCGGAGATGGTGCAGAGACTGATATAGGTACGGTATTTGTCGATCTTTGGGAAATGCCGGAAGCTTGCCAGGGACGTTGGCAGGCATCCACCAAATGGGGTATACTGCTCCGCATCCCCGGGGGGAATCGACCAGCAATATCATGTTTTTTGCCAGCATGGTCGATTTGCTTCGGTTTTCATCAACAACTTGGATTATTCGGGTGTCTTTGGGACTTTCGGCAGGAACTTGTGAGCCGTTTTGGTCATCTATTGCCTATTGGACTGGTTGTCGATAGGGAAGCGAATATGACGCCCACCGGTAGCTGTGCTGGACAGCCGAGAGAGGGGCGCTAGGATGGACAGGTAGTTCTGCTTGACCAAACAGTGGCAGGCTCTTTTCAGGGGAATCACTTTTTAGTGGGAAACAAAGCGATGAAGCGATCAAGACACATTGTGGTAGCGTTACTGGCCGTCGGTTTATCGGTCTGGGTTTCAGCAGGCTGGTTTTACGCAGCTCAACCGGAAACCAAGCAGCGGAGCGATTATCAAACCGCACTGCGCAATGGCAATTTCAAGGATGCTTATGCCGGTTTCCGCAAATTATGTCTTGATCCCGAAACCGATCCGCGCCAGGTCGCCAGTGATTTAAATAATGCAATTCAGTGTCTCAATCGCCTGGGGCGTTTAACCGAGTTTGATCAGTTCGTAGAAGAGACGGTTCAGGTCCATGCCAAGAACTGGCGTCTTCTGTCGATGGCGTCTCAGCAGTACTTACAGGCTCGACATTTTGGTCACCTCGTGGCCGGTGACTACGAACGGGGTGGTCGTCGCGGTGGTGGTGGCAAGATGGTCAATACGGTGGAACGGGATCGCGTACGAGCGATGCAATTGATCGTGCAGGCCCGACCGTTGGCCGAGTTGGATGACAACAAGGCAGAAGTTGGCCAGTTTTTCCTCGGTTTTTCCAGAACCTTGCTCAATGGCCGAGGGCATTCTGAGGCGTGGCGACTGCAGTACCTGAGTGATCTCACCGAATTGCCTGACTACGTCGATGGATATCCCTACTATCGCAACTACAACGGTGCACCAGTGGACGAAGAAGGCCAGCCAGTTTTTCATCAGACGGTCAAACGCTGGGAAGATGCCAAGACCGATGGGGAACGTTGGCGCTGGGCATTGGATCAGGCTGCTGAACAGTCGGCCGGATTGCGATACCAGGTGCGCTGGGACTTTGCGTCTTTCTGCTACAACCAGTTTGGTGTCCAGACGATTTCCCAGGGACGGTTCATGCCACGATTTTTTGGGTTGCCTGTCTCCGATGAGGATCGGGAAAAGAATGAGAGCGGAACCTATGCGTTGCATACACTCAAAGAGAACGAAACGATTGCCAAGCTGGCGTCGGGAATCAAGCGGTTTGAATTGCCGGATGAATTTAATTTCCTGAAGATTTACCAGTCGATCAAAGAAGACAAGCAGGATTCCTACCGCAAGAGTGGATATCAGAACCTGTCGAGAATCTTCATGAATCGGCGGCAGTATCCACAGGCCGCTACCTTACTGACCGAATCGTTAGCCCAGTTTCCTCCCGTTGCCAGGGATGGCCGTCCGCTGCAACTGCAGCAGATTACGGGGAACTGGGGGCGTTTCGAGCCTATTTCCACACAGTCGACAGGTAAAAATGCCGGTGTCGAATTTCGTTTTCGCAATGGCAAGAAAGTTCACTTTGATGCCTTTGCCGTCGACGTCCCATTGTTGCTCCGTGACGTCAAAGAGTACCTCAAGTCAGATCCCGGTCGACTCGATTACAACCGGGTTAATATCAACAACATTGGCTGGCGGCTGGTGCAGAACAAGGAACCGAAATATCTCGGGAAGCGCGTTGCCCGCTGGTCGGTCGACCTGGAGCCCAGGAAAAATCACTTCGATCGTCGCCTGACGGTCACCACACCGTTACAGAAACCGGGTGCTTACCTGGTGACGGCCAAC
>JAYGDG010000049.1:0-2261 GCA_046583015.1 Pirellulaceae bacterium
CGTGTGCTCTTCCGATCTCCCAGCTTCAAGGAGTCGGGGATTTTAAGGAAATTGGGGACCGGCTGGTAGCCGCTGGCCTTGGGCAACGGGTCTCTGACCGGCTGGTTAGCATAAACAACGCGGCCAAAGGTATCGGGTGCGTGGAAAGCGGGTCGCTTGGTCTTACCAGGTGACCACTGGCTGTACTGCGGGTTGGTCTTGCCGCCGAGCCGGTTCAGGTTCAAATGCCAGACATCGCCATGGCGCGGATGCGGTCGCCCGGTCACACCCTGGAAATTTGCGAACGGAATGGCCGCTTCCAGGACCCAACTGCCATCGGTATCGCTGTCGTCGTTTAAGGTGCCATCCACGTGGGTGGCAATTAGCACTCCCTGGGCACTCCACTCGGCCACTTCTGCTTTGCCTGGTCCCTGGGGGTGATGGCGATCGAGGAAGGCCCGTTTCACGTTCATTTCGATGTTGAAATAATTGACCGGTTGCTGGGGATTGGGCGCGGTGAACAGTTCCACGCAGTCATCCTGGTAGACCGGGCTGTCATGTTCGGTATGCGTGGCCCAGACGTGCGCATCCTGGCAATGGTAGGAGACGTAGAGGTACTTGTCGTTCCAGAGCATCTTGGCGACAGTCTGTTCCTTGCGGCCTGCCTGCCACCAGGGGAAATGAAAGTCGCCGACCGATGGGGTCTGCTTCCAGGCTGCTTCATCCAGGCGGCCATCGATCTCGATGGGAGTGCTGGTTCGATAGATCGTGTAGCGTGGTGGCGGATCGGCGGCTGACGCAGCCGTTTGAGACAGCAGCCCGAGGTTGCTGGCAAACCAGAACATTAAGATCGTAGCGCCATTTTTCATGAGCTGGACTTTCTTTTTCATGAGGAAGATTGTAGTCACTATTTTACGTTGAATTATCCTGAGTGCCAGCCTTCTGCTGGCGCTGTAGATCGAGACTTCGCCACAAGTACCAGCTGGCGATCGAGGCGTATGGATGCCAGGGCTCGGCAATCTCGTGGCTGGTTTGCTTGTTGGGAAGATCACTGAGGCCATACTGATTTCGGATGGCCGTGCGGATTCCCAGGTCAGTGGCCGGAAAAACATCCGGCCGGCCGAGGGCGAACATCAGAAACATTTGGGCGGTCCAGCGACCGATCCCTTTAACCTGCGTCAATTCTTCGATGACGCTTTCATCCGGGCGGCGACCGATGGTTCGCAGGACAATCTCTCCCCGGCTGGTCTTGCTGGCCAGGTCCAGGATGTAGGATGTTTTTTGCTTAGAGAGGCCGACCGAGCGAAGTTGCCGGGGTGTGAAGCGTAGCAGGCTCTCCGGGGTCAGTTTGTCGGGAGCGACCAGTTGTTCGAGACGCTTACGAATCGAGCGGGCGGCACCGACCGAGATTTGCTGCGAGATGATGGATCGGACCAGTATTGCGAAGCGGTTACGCTCAGAACGCAGTTTGGCAGGGCCAACCTGGTCAATAATGGATCGCATCACGGGGTCAGTCCTGCGGAGATGCCGCCGCGCAGCGCGGATGTGGGTTGCGGTGAGGGCCATCGGTTACCGTGGGTATCGTCGGCAGGGCAACAAAAAACCGCCCCCGGCTCTAAGAGTCAGGGACGGTTTGGTTGTTTTCACGGATAAGAAAAGTAACTAGCCCTGAATGACTCGCACGTTCTTGGCGCAGGGCCCTTTTTGGCCTTCGCCCAGCTCGTATTCGAGCGTTTGTCCTTCGTTCAGTTCTTCGATCGAGACTTCTTGAAGTTCAGAGTGGTGGAAAAATAAGTCATTTCCTGAGTCACTTTCCACAAATCCAAAACCGCGATCCGCGATCAATTTCTTGATCTTACCTTGAGCCATAACCACACCCCATAAAATAAAATTCTCAGTATGGACGCATCTGTGATGCAATAAATCCTACTTCTGAAACTGGCACAACAGAAAAAGCCACACAGCTGAAGTGTGCACTGGCACCTAACAGGCGCGGCAGGCGAAAAGAAAAGATTGACCGCCCGAATACAAACTTAAACGTACAACTTGTCTCTGTTTGTCACGACTGTTCGTGACGAGTTCTATCCTACCTGCTGCAAACCTGCTTGGGAAGCATTACAGCTATAAGTTCATCAGGATGGAGGCCTTTCTGGCTCTCCCAGAACGGTCGATTTAACCTGTTTTGCAGTTGTTGGTTATGTGATTTCGAGAATGATAGCCAGGAAAACAACAGTGCGGATTCTGTTCAGGATTTCACTTTTCAATGACCGAGCTTGGTCGAG
>JAYGDG010000103.1:0-9977 GCA_046583015.1 Pirellulaceae bacterium
CGTATTTGTGGTCGTGGCATTGGCAACATCCCATGGTGGCTCCGAGCCAGACAATGGAGAAGTTGCGAACGCGATCTGCTGCATAAATAGCAAGGTACTCCTTGGGTTGCACGCCGCCTTCGTGGGATGTTTGCAGCAAGCGGTTGTAACCCGTGGCAATCTTCTGGTCGATGGTCGCCTTGGGAAGTAGGTCGCCTGCCAATTGTTCCCGGGTGAACCGATCAAAGGGAAGGTTACGGTTAAAGGCGTCGATCACGTAGTCACGGTACGGTGAGATCGCATGATCCTGGTCGCCGTGATAGCCAACCGTGTCGGCATACCGAACCAGGTCCAGCCAATACATGGCCATTCGCTCGCCAAAACGTTCCGATGCGAGTAGTCGATCCACGACCCGTGCCAGTGTTTCTTGGCTTGGATCTTCGAGAAACCTGTCCACCTCCGCGGGTGTCGGTGGCAGCCCAATCAGGTCGAAGTAGACGCGACGCAGCAGGGTCAGCCGATCAGCATCCCTGGCGGGACGCTCGCCGTGCGTTTCCAGGTGAGCGAGGATGAAGCGATCGATCCAGTGCGGCGACCATGTCGTCTCCTTGACTTGAGGAAGTGGGGATCTCTTGGGAGCGACATAGGCCCAGTGCGGCTCGTAGTTAGCGCCACCTTGGATCCACTGTTTCAACAAGGAGACCTCGGCCTCGGTGAGTGCCTTGCCTGAGTCGGGGGGAGGCATCTGCGTGTCGGCGTCAGTCGAGGTGATACGCGATATAAGCTCGCTTTTCTTCAAGTCACCAGCGACGATTACAGATGCTTTTGCCGACGTCTCGTCGTCCAGTCGCAGGTCAGCCTTACGTTGCTTTTTATCGGGTCCATGGCAAGCCATGCACTTGTTGGAAAGGATAGGTCGGATATCTCGATTGAATTCGATGGGGCGTTTTCTAGCATTCGCTGGCTTCGCCGGTGCAAACTCAGCTGCCAAAGAGCTGGTCAGGGTGCCCAGCGTAAGCGCGGTGAGAATCAACAGGCAGAGCGTCCGCCGGGCCGCTTGACGGATTACGTGAGTTGGCTGGAAAAGGTCTACAGTTCTCCGGTAGCAGACAATCGAATGCATTTTTTATTTCCGACGATCAGGCGAAGGGCCATGGCACTTGAACGGGTAACTTGCAGTATACCCCAATCGAGATATGCGCCGAGCTTGAGGGCACAAAAATCACAGTCTCCGGTACTGTTGCATTAATTGCAGTCGGCCGGGCCAGCTAGAATCAAGAGGCGATCTGGGCAGCATGTTGACCAGTGATGAGAGAGCGAATTTCTCCAGCCAGGTAAAAGGAGCCGGTAACACAGATCAGGTCAGCCGCTTCCGCCAGTTGACGGGCGCGCTGCCAGGCGGTGCCTGGGTCTTGGGAGGATTCGATAAAGGGAATGGAAGCTTCCGAGTCGAACTGGTCGATTACCAACTGGCATTCTTGTTCCAGTTGTTCGATGTCGAGTGACCGCGGGTTGGTGGCATAGCGCGTCAGGATAATGACATCGAAGCAGGGCAGCAATAAAGCTAACATGCCGGCTACGTCCTTGTCGCAGCTGGCCGCAAAGACCAGGATTTGGCGAGATGATCTCTCTTGTGTCGCGAGGTACTGAACAAGAGATTCCACGGAAGCCTGGTTATGAGCAGTATCGATCACGATGGTGGGATGATCTGAGATGACTTCGATGCGAGCTGGGCAGCGCACACTGGCCAGTCCCCGCGGAAACGCCTCGGGAGGGATTTGCCATCCTTGTTGTTGCAGGCAGGCCAGCGTGGCGAGAGCTACGGCTGCATTGTCAAGCTGGTGCGAGCCATGTAACGCCAGCTTCAGATTAGACCAGCTTTGCTGATGGGCATCGATGTCCAGAAAACAATCGAACCGCTGAGCCTGCTGGCTCGGACGGCTAAGACCAGCGGACCGTACTTGCACGTGAAAGTCTTCTTGCAGGGTCCAGATCGGGCAGCCGTGTTGCCGAGCGATTTCTCGGATTGTATTTTGCGGTTCCTCCTGGCGCACACCACTGATCACAGGAACACCCGGTTTGATGATGCCGGCTTTTTCCGCCGCGATGAGGGCGAGCGTATTGCCGAGCAAGTGAACGTGGTCGTAACTAATACTGGTGATCACGCTGACACATGGATGGCAGATGTTCGTTGAATCAAGTCGGCCGCCTAAACCGACTTCAACAATCGCCAATTCGACATGTTGTCGGTAGAAAAACAGTAGTGCGATGGCGGTTGTGATTTCGAAGAAAGTTGGTCGTCCAGTGTGATCTGCGCCGTTGTCTGCCAGCTTGTCCATTTCTGTAACGACAGGACGGATTAAACCAATGAGTTCGATTAGTTCAGTCGCGGAACAGATATGGCCATCGACGACAAATCGTTCTTCGAGAGTTTCCAGGTGCGGTGACGTATAAAGCCCGCAACGTAGTCCGGCGGCGTTGAGAACCGCAGCGATCATATGTGCGGTGGAGCCTTTTCCCTTGGTACCCGCAATGTGGATAATCTTCAAATGATCTTGCGGATTGCCCAAGCGGCGCATCAACTCGCGCATTCGGTCCAGCTGGAAACTCCTGGTTCGTTGAGGCATGTCTTTGCGCTCATAATCGATACGACCGTAAAGGAAGTTGAGAGCGTCATTGCTGGTTTCAACACGATCTTTCATAGGACTGGCGAATTCCTTCTGTCAGTTGTTGGCAGTGTAACGGTATGTTGAAGAATTGTCGTGGGGATGGCCGACAATTAAAGGCGTTCCGAAGTGGAAATCCACTATTGGAACTGACAATCCTTGCGGCTAAATGGCAGCTGTTTTATAGTGAACATGAGACCTGTTGCGAATGGAAGAGTGGTTTTCAGAGATTCATCGCACCATGGAATCGTTGAACTAATCCGTCCTCAAGGTCGTAGAAAAGAATATTGTTATGCATTGCGGCGGCGCGTCGCAATCGATCCGGGTACCGACTTCGGTAGCCCGCAGAGCAAGATAACTAGCAGGTTTTTAGGAGACCATTCTTATGGCCACCTCGGAAGTAGCAAACGAGTCGGTAGAAAGCGATCCGGCTCAACCAGAAGTCGTTATCGAAACGCGCAACCTGACCAAGGTATACCGCGATTTTTGGGGCCGACCCAAAGTACGGGCGCTAAAAGCCCTTGATATGGAAGTCCGCCGTGGTGAAGTTTTTGGCTTGCTAGGGCCAAATGGATCGGGCAAGTCAACAACGATCAAGTTGCTTTTAGGGCTATTGTTTCCCACCAGCGGCCATGCGTATACGTTCGGAGTTGATGCCACGGATGTGGCCAAGAATGCGCGGATTGGCTACTTGCCTGAAGAGTCATATTTGTACAAGTTCTTGAACGCCGAAGAGACACTCGACTTCTACGGTCGCTTGTTCGACATGTCGGCCAAAGACCGCCAGGATCGCATCGACGAACTGATTGAAATGGTTGATCTGGAGTGGGCTAAGCGGCGTCAGCTAAAAGAATACTCCAAGGGAATGACCCGTCGTATTGGATTGGCCCAGGCTTTGATCAACGATCCTGAGTTGATTCTGCTTGATGAGCCGACAACGGGTTTGGATCCGATCGGCACGCGGGAAATGAAGGACCTTATCATTAAGTTGCGTGATCAGGGTAAGACAGTGTTAATGTGCAGCCACTTGCTGGCAGATGTGCAAGATGTTTGTGATCGGATTGCGATCTTGCATCAGGGTGAATTAAAGGAACTGGGACGCGTAGACGATTTGCTGTCGGTCCGGGATGTCACTCAGATTCAGGCCGGCGGTCTCAGCGCCGAAGCAGAGGCTGAAATTCGTGGTGTGATTGAGAAACACAATGGTGAACTGATCGCCATGGAGCATCCAACCACCACGCTTGAAGACTTGTTTCTTGACATTGTTCGGGATAGTTCTGCTCGGCCTGGTAAACGAGTTCACAAGGAAGAGGTTGATTCAGATTCAGCAGAATCCGAGTCTGTAGAGGCTGATTCAGAAGAACCTGATTCGGCGGAGGAGAAAACGTAACGAGCCAGTGGGGTGAGACCTACTCGTTTTTCGTAGACAAGAGTTGCATGGTGAGTGATAAGGACCCGGTAAGTCTCCAGAGATGAGTTTGCAACGGGAGACGGGCTAAGAGCATGGTTGTTGACACGAGCGAATTTTTCACCTTTTCTGAATGGTTTGGCGGTGCGCTCAAACAGTTCGTGGTAGCGGCCATCGTCGTGCTGTTGATCGGTCTGTTTGTTAGTTATCTCTACTCGCTTTTCCGTCATGGTCCGGTGGAAGCTTTTTATGTGGTAGCCGGCGCTGTTTTTGGTGGCGTTGTCGATTTGTGGAGCACTTCGTTTCGCCGCATTTTTGCCATTGCCCGTTTGGCGGTTCAGGAGGCGATCCGGAAACGGGTGATCGTAGTTTTCGCTGTCTTCGTCTTGTTATTATTATTCGGCGGCTGGTTCTTAGACGTAGAAAGCACTCATCCGGCGCGGCTTTACCTGAGCTTCGTGTTGACCGCATCCAGTTACCTGGTCCTGGGATTGGCCATGTTTCTGAGCGCCTTCAGTCTACCGAACGATATCAAGGCGCGCACAATCTATACGGTGGTGACCAAGCCGGTGCGGGCTCACGAGATTATCTTGGGTCGGATTATCGGCTTTATCTTTGTTGGCACAGTGCTGTTGTTGTTCATGGGAAGTGTCAGCTACTTTTTCGTAGTGCGTGGATTAAACCATGATCACTCAATTCGATCTGAAGAAACGGTGCTCAACAAAAAGACCAAGATACGGAGTGGAGAAACTAGTTTTGAATCATACCACCGGCATGAATTCGTCGTCGATGAAGCTGGCAATGGCCGCACCAATGAAGGACGGGGACATTCTCATGCTGTCCGGCGGACCGGGACGGACGAAGATGCTCGATATACCCTGGGATCCGCTGAAGGTGAACTGCGTGCCCGCGTACCGGTCTACGGCGGTTTGAGGTTCATGGATCGCAATGGCCTCAACAGTGATCGCGGAATCAATGTTGGCAAAGAGTGGACTTATCGCAGTTACATCGAAGGCAACACCCTGAACACGGCAATCTGGACGTTTGACGGGATTACCCGTGATAAATATCCTGAAGCCCTCCCGTTAGAAATGAACATCCGAGTTTTCCGGACTAACAAGGGCACCATCGTCAATAAAATCAAGGGACGGATTTTCCTCTACAATCCCAATCCAAATGCGAAGATCCGTCGCAGTCGCCCGATTGATTTTGAGGCCAGCGAATTTTCTATCGCCAAGCTCACGATACGAAACGAGGATTTGCAGTACCAGGACCAGAATGGTGAAATCAAGAGTTTGGACCTGTTTGAGGATTTAGTCCACGAGGGTCGAATTGAAGTTTGGGTCAGGTGTCGGGAGCATGCGCAGTTTTTTGGGATGGCACAGGCAGACGTGTACCTGCTGGCAGCAGATTCCCCTTTTTTCTGGAACTTCGCCAAAGCTTACCTGGGAGTTTGGTTCCAGATGGTGCTGGTAACACTATTTGGCGTCTTGTTTAGCTCGTTCCTTAGTGGAGTGGTTGCTTTCAAAGCGACCTTGGCTACGGTGGTGTTGGGAATGTTCAGTGGCTTTATTGTCGGTATCCAGGCTGGTGAATATGCGGCCGCTGGGCCGATCGAGTCCTTTATTCGCAACCTGCGCCAGGAAGGAGCCGTTACCGAATTAGCGATGCCGGAAATACCGAAGCGCATTGTCAAATCGCTTGACGCAGCCTATTTGAATACGCTTACGACTGCGACCCACATCTTGCCTCGATACCCAGAATTTAATACCGTGGATAAGGTTGCTTACGGATTCAACATCAATAACTCTCTAGTTGCTCGGCACTTCCTCATCACGCTGGCTTATTTCTTTGTGATTGCAGTGCTCGGTTACTTCATTTTCAAAACGCGGGAATTGGCAGCATGAACTGGAAAACATCGTTTGCGCGCAAGATCACGTATATCACGACAATGGTATTGTTGCTGTTTCCCTTGTTCTTGTTGGGACAGCCTGAGACAAGGGCGAAGTCAGGTGGCAAGCTTTCTCGTATGCGAAAAGCATCGGGTCTCTCACAGGCAGAGTTGGGAGACATCGATCCTGTAGGCGCATCCATGCAGTTGGCGACCTTTGGCATGCGTGGAATTGCAGCAGCTGTCTTGTGGGAAAAAGCAACTCAATACAAGAAAACCGAAGATTGGGATAATCTCACAGCGACACTCAATCAGATTACGAAACTTCAACCGAATTTTCTCAGCGTCTGGAATTTCCAGGCACATAACCTCTCCTACAATATTTCTACTGAATTTGATGACTATCGACATCGCTATCATTGGGTGAAGAAGGGCATCAGCTTTCTCATTACAGGAACCAAGTATAATCGTCATCAGCCAAAACTACTGACCGAGATTGGCAGATATACCGGACAGAAAATTGGTCGCAGCGATGAACACGTGCAGTTCCGCCAGCTGTTTCGGGATGACGAGCCGTTCCACAGCTCCTTCTCTGCCCACGTAGATGCGACTCGAGCCATGGGCGCCATGGGTAAACCCGATAATTGGCTGGTTGCCCGCATGTGGTATGCCGAATCAGAAAATGCTGTGGAAAAAGAAGGTATGCCTGTCGTTGGACGTTCGCCAATTATCTTCTTCATGTTCAAGCCGATGTCTCTGATTCAATATGCGATGGCCATTGAAGACGAGGGGATCTTGGACGAGAAAGGGCGCGAGGCGTTTCGATATGCCGGACAAAAATGGGACGAATTTGGCGCCCGTGAATTGAAAGGCCCTTACGGTGGTCGCATTCGTTTGAGTGACATGGTTGTCCACCGGCAGGCGGTAGAGGAATACCGAGAATCAATCGGTAAACTGGCCCCTGGCCTGGCAGAGGAAATGCGTCAGGAAAAACGAGCCAAGCTGAGTGAACCCGAACGGGTTGCCTTAGATACGCCTGATCAGTTGCGCAGCGATATGCAGCGAAGACTGGCCATGGAAGCCGACATGGTAGTCTCGCATCAAGAACTCGCAGAACGCGTCCCAAAAGAACAGCGGAAGAAGGCCCTTAGATTTGCAGAACTGGCGAGCCAACGTGAAAAGCTGGCTGACGAGATCGAGTTTTCCCAAGGCAATGTAAACTATTACTATTGGAAAACACGTTGCATGGTTGAGCAGACTCGACTGGCGACCGACGCTCGTAAAGCAGTGCGAGATGCCAACAACGACTACCTGACAGCGGATCCGATTAGCGCGAAAAGGAAATTCGAAAAGGCCTGGGATCTTTGGTTCGAGTTGTTCAATAAGCATCCCAGTCTGTGGAAAGGTGAAACGGCGGAAAACCTGATGCCTGCGATCAAGAGCTATTTTGATTGCCTGTCGCAGTTAGACGAAGAACGCCCCAAGGACTTCAAGCTGGTCCGCTTGTTGCAACAATACGACCTTGATCCGAATGCCCTGCCAAAGGATGCTCCTGTGCATTGGCCGACGCTGTCGGAAGAAAAAAATCCAAATCAGTAAACCTGCTAATGGTAGCCACTAGCCTGCTGACAGGATGTCACGGGAATTGACGAAATGATGACGTTGCGACCGCGAATTGTATCACTGCTTTCCAGTGCAACTGAAATTCTTTATGCCCTTGATTTGCAGGATCATCTGGCAGGCATTAGTCACGAATGTGACTATCCACCAGCGGCTCTCCAGAAACCACAGGTAACGGTCTCTCATATCGACGCGAGCCTGCCGAGTCATCAGATCGACGAGCAAGTGCGATCGAACTTGAAGATGCGTCGGTCGCTTTATGGACTTGATTCTGACCTGCTTTCTGAATTGACTCCAGATTTGATCATCACCCAGGCTCAATGTGAAGTATGCGCCATTCATTATGATGAAGTGCTGGAACTGGTGGCTGCAACTGAGACCCTGGCCGAAACTAAAATCCTGGCCCTTCAACCACGCTGCTGGAAAGATGTTTTTCAGGACATCATTTCTCTGGGTACTGCTGTTGATTGTCGGGATAAAGCGGTTCAACTCGTTGAGGCTCTGCAAGGTCGTATTGATCGCATTGCCGGGATCTTGGAACGCAACAGGGTGCAACGTCCTCGAGTGGTTTGTATTGAGTGGATCGAACCGCTGATGGTGGCAGGCAACTGGGTGCCGACCCTGGTGGAATTAGCTGGCGGCATCAACGGTGTGAGTGCTGCAGATGTCCCCAGTCAGTACGAGACATGGTCCGATGTCCTGGCATTTGATCCCGAAGTCATCGTTGTTTGTCCCTGTGGCTTTGACTTGCATCGCACTCGACAAGAACTGCCTCAGTTGCAACAGGTGGCGGGCTGGCAAGAAATGTCCGCGGTGAAAAACCAGCGTGTCTTCGTGCTCGACGGCAACTCCCATGTAAACCGCAGCGGTCCCCGCCTGGTTGAAACTGTAGAGATCCTTGCCCATGTATTTCATCCTGATCAGGTACCGGCTCCACAGTTGTCGCAACCGGCCGCTGAAACCTGGTATCACTGGATCGAGTCTGCCCGCTAAGATTTGCTTTCCAGGACACGGGATTCTATAGTGACCGCTGGCGACCCTGCCCGGCATGACCAGCCGTGCTTAAGACAGATTCCCAGAACGCTTGATCAAACAAAGTTGATTACTTATGAAACCATGGTTGTTAATCATTTTCTTGCTGCTGCCCGGGACTATGCGGGCCGATGACTTGCCGCGGCTTACATCTTTAAGCGATCCGGAGTGCTCTTATAAGGTTTCCGAAAAGCCATATGCAATCTTGATGCGTAACGGTGTGAAGGCGGTTGTCGTTGATAACCAGGCAGTCGCCGATGATGTGCTCCCCGCCCATCGGGCAGGATACAGTGGCCTGGCTTACCTGGGACATTCGCGGCGAACTGAGAACCTGTTCGTGCCCTCCTATGCCGGTCTCAATTACGAGCATATTCATGATGGGACCAAGCAGGATCGCAAAGTGTTATTTGAACCACGCAATGCACCCATGCAGTTGCGGCTTGTCGATCAAGATACGGTTGAACTTTACCAGGCAGCGAGTCCTCATTATGGACTGGAAAGCTGCTTGCGATATCAGATGCTCAAAGACGGCACGCTGGAGATGACACTTGAATGTGTGCCACGCAAACGCAGTTATACACACGGATATATAGGCCTTTTCTGGGCAAGTTACATTCACCAGCCAGAGTCGTTGGATGTTCATTTCCAGGGAAGAAGGGCTTCCTCAAAGAAGTCATCCTGGATCCAGTCAGCGACGCCCAGCCATGGTGAGCTGGCCACCCATTTAAGTTTGACCGACATGCGTACCTTTAAACATGACCCGGACTTTCCACTGTCGCTGGTCTTTAATCGATCCAACTACCGTTATTCGCAACCCTGGTACTATGGAGTGAGTCACCAGATGGCCTGGGTCCAAATGTTTCGACCACAGGACCAGGTTCGCCTGACCCAGTCACCGTCCGGCGGTGGCAAAGGAAACCCGGCTTGGGATTTCCAGTACTTGATTCCTGATTACCAGCTTGGTAAACGTTATCAGATGGTCATGCGAGGTCTGTATGTACCGTTTGAGTCAAGGGAACAGGTTGAGCGAGTGACCGCATCTCATCGTCAGGCACTGGGAATTCCCGCGTCTCCTTAAGACTGCCAGGGAACGTTGCTGGACTACGCGGATCCGGGAGGTTCTGCCGTCTCATGGCTGGCGTGAGACGAGTCGTGGTTTGTAGGCTCACGCATCAAAAGCAATCCCAGGATGGTCAGTCCGACACCGATCGCAGTCATCCAGGTCAGTGCTTCGTCAAACAGCAGTAACCCAGCTACAACGGTCATGCCAACTTGCGTGGCACTTAATGCATTGACATGGATCAAGCTGGTTTGGTTGAGTGCCTTGGCAAGTGCCAGAAATCCAACAGCGTTCCATATCCCGGCATAAAACATGTAACGC
>JAYGDG010000105.1:0-4911 GCA_046583015.1 Pirellulaceae bacterium
TCGGTCAAGAGCAGCAGGAGCCTGTTCAACTGGTTCAATACCCACAGGAAACAACCCACTTACCGGCTGATGGCTGGCGGGATCGGCGGCTGGCGAATATCCTTCCACAACGTCCTGCTAAGGCTACCAGGATTAGTATCAATCGAACAAATCATGCCACGCTTTCCGGTAGACTGTTGAGACAAGATGCCCCTCGTTCCTGGAAGCCTTTGGAGGAATTTGAGCAGGCAGCAGCTGAGAGTGATCGGTCTCGGCCAAGACGGGATGAGCGGTTAGCGTTACCAGTTCGTGATCCCAGTCACCGACCCGCGTCTCGAGTCGCCGGTGTTCAATATGACGGTGTCGGTTGGCTGATGCCGGTGCACGCCAAGAATCGCTCGATGCCCCCCTTTGCATTGCTCAATGACGAGGGCAAATTGATCCACTACGTGACGCCGGCACCAGGTGTGAACCTGCGGCGCTATGCACGAAAAAACGTGGGCCTCTTTGGAACACGACGCCTCGGTAAAGATGGTCAGGCGAACCAGTTGACTGCCTATCGAGTGATCGATCTGGCCCGTCATCGCTAAGCAGCCAAGGTTCCGCTGCTAGCATCTTTTTCATTTCTTTTCTGCGCGGGTTCTCTCTACTTCGCAGGGTCATCTGACCGAAATAACCCTTGATACCGGCAATGTTTACCATCACTTGGATGGCAAGTGCCGGGTGGAATTTCGGTCAGGGGGGAATATGGACCGGATCGGTTTTACCTTTCGCATTGCGCGCAACTCGCTTGTTGTATTTAACTTGCGAATTTGTGTCGGCATCCTTTTGGTTGCTTTGATGGCCTTTTCGACTCTGTTGGCTCAGCCTCCGGTGGTCGGTCGAGCTAGCAGCAGTCCGCAGTCACGGCAGGAAGCTTTGAAGTCCATACCGTTTGATCAGATGACACCGATCAAGCGGCAGAAGATCGAACGTGTTGTTAACAGGCCGTCTGTTTACCGCCGACTGCCGATTCAGTTGACCGCTACGGATCCCCAATTGTTTACCTTCCTGGTTCGTAACCCGGAGGTGGTGATCAACATGTGGCAATTGATGGGGGCGACACAGATTCAGTTTCAACGGTCCGGTCAGTACACGTTTGGGTTGAACGATGGGGCTGGCACTTCTAGTCGCGTGGAGCTTGTTTACGGGACCCCGGACATTCACATCTTTTATGCGGAGGGATTTTATGATGGTCCCTTGGTGCCACGGCGGTTACGTGGCAAGTGTGTGATGGTATTGGCTTTGGGGCGTAGCGATCAGGGTGGGCAGACTTACTTGACGAGTCGTCTCGATGTGTTCTTGCAACTGGATCATCTAGGGGTTGAGCTACTGGCCAAGACGTTGCATCCGCTGCTAGGTAGTACGGTTGACAAGAACTATGCGGACACGGTGCGGTTTGTAGGGCAACTGTCTAGAGCTTCAGCGAGGAATCGGGCTGGCATCGAACGTTTGACGGCGCGATTAGCGCAGGTAGACCCGGAGGTACGTCGTCAATTGCAGAAGATCACTGCTCAGATTGTCGAAACGGACGAGGCATCCGCAAGGCGGGTTGCGAGTCCTGTGCCGACGGTTGAATCATTGCGCGAAGCACAGCGACGGATTGGATCATCGCGCTAGTATTGTGATCACGTTCTGCTAGTCGTGCGGGTTTTCGGTCAGGTCGGCAGCCATTTGCTTGATGGCGGCAAGGTCCAGTTTTCCAGTGCCCAGGATCGGCAGTTCGCTGACTTCAAAAAAGCTGTCGGGACTGGGAATATAAATGTTCGGCAGTCCTTTCTGGGAAAGTTGCTGGCGGAGTTCTTCAATCGGTTGTTGGAGTGTTTTGTGGAGGATGATCAGTCGTTCTCCCTTTTTCACGTCCGGGACGGCCGTCACGGCGGCCATCAGTTCTTTTTCCTCGCCACTGGTGATCAGCGAGTTGAGCGTTTCCTCGATTTGAATGTGTGGAATCATTTCGCCACCGATCTTAGAGAAACGGCTCATGCGTCCCGTGATTTGAACGAAGCCATCGTCGTCGATCAGTGCCACGTCACCGGTTTGGTACCAGCCATCTTGAATGGCCTCGGCGGTCAGGTCATCTCTTCCGAAGTAGCCTTTCATGACATTGGCGCCTTTGATCCAGAGCATTCCCGATTCATTGGCTCCCAGTTCTTCACCGCTATCCAGGTCGGTAACTTTTGCCACCACGCCCGGTATGGGACGGCCGACGGTGCCGTCTTTGCAGTCGACTTGAAAATTACCGCCGGAGCGGTTGGGAGGGATATTGACCGTCGCCAGCGGTGACAATTCCGTGGCGCCGTAGCCTTCGACCGGTCGCAGGCCGAACTTTTCTTCGAAACTGTCGGCCAGGTCAATGGGGAGTTTTTCAGCACCCGTGACCACCACGTCCAGTTTCGCAAACTGTTCCGGGGTACAGCGGCGCAGGTAACTTCTCAGGAAGGTCGGCGTGGCCAGCAGGATCGTACCGTCATGTTTCTCTGACAGCTTGCCAACCTGCTTGGCATCCAGGGGGTTGAAGTGATAGGCTCCTTTGACACTAGTAGTCATGACGGTCCAGAGTGTTATGGTGAAGCCGAAGGAATGGAAAAATGGCAGCACGCCCAGGACCACATCGGAAGCCTTAAGCTTGATGACTTGATCGATGGCTTCGATGTTCGAGCCGATGTTGCCATGCGTCAACATGACTCCCTTGGGCGTACCGGTGGAACCCGAGGTGAAGATAACCGTCAGGATGTCGTCGCTTTGAATCTTGTTCAGTCCCAGCAGGCGGTCCAGGAGGGCTGCTGGCATCAGGTAGGTACCGCTGACACCTGCCAGTTTATCGGTCAGCTTGATCTTTTCGCGAAGATCTTCCAGGTAGACGATCTCAGCTTCCAGGTCAAAGTTCATTTTTTCCATGACTTTGCGACTGGTCAGGATTCGTCGTATTCCACATTGTTGGGTACAGGCATTGAGGACTTCGGCGGAGAGCGTGTAATTCAAGTTGACAGCGACCCGCCGGTCCAGGGCCAGGGCCATGTTGACCACCACGGGACCGGTGCTGGGGGGCAGCAACAGGCCGACGAATTGTTCGTCGGCATCCAGGACCTCTCGGCGCAGCAGTTTTCTCAGGATCAGCGATCGCATCAGCAGTTGGCCACCGCTTAAATCGCCACCGAGCGAGTCAGCAATTTTCGAGCGAAACTTTTTCTTCTTGGCATAACGAATAAAATCGCGTGTTAGCTGGGTCAGTTGTTGAGTTCGTTGTTCCACGGCAATAGCTCCCAAATCTTGGACGGCTTGTCGGACTTCATAGACGTCTGTCGGCTGATGAACGGTATCTCCAAAGTGGATGTGAATGGGATAGGGCCATTTGCGGGGCCATTTCCAAAAGAACTTCCCACCTTGAAAACTAAAAATACTCCCCCAGAGCCCATCGAGATAGACCGGAATCACGGGCGCCTCGGTTCCCTTGAGGATTTTCATCATACCGGGTTTAAAGGTCTGAATCTGGCCACTTCGACTAATTCCCCCTTCGGGGAAAATGCAAACTAATTCTCCGTTATTGAGAGCTTCACGAGCCGTTTTCAAGGCTCTTGCAATTGACTTGGGGCTCGGACTCATCAGGATGGACCCAAACGTCTCGGCCAGCCACCGCACCCAGCGATTCTGGAAATGACCGGCGTAGACGATCGTACGAATAGGCCGGGGGCTGATCATTAAGAGTAGGATCCCATCCAGCCAGGAAATGTGGTTGGCAACCAGTAGCGCTCCACCCTCTTCAGGCAACTTCTTTAAGCCATCAATGCGAATTCGATAGGCGGTCCGACTGGCTAGCCAGACCAGGAAACGGATCGATGCCTGGGGAATCAGCCAAATGATGTAAATGAAAATGGGGAGCGTGAGTATCCCGGTCACCAGGAAGACATGTCGCGATGACATGTACGGTTGTTTTACGGACTGCTCGTAGATGCCTTTCACCAGTCGTTTGTGATTCGGAAAACGCTCGTAAAAGGAATCGCGGATGAGATGCTCTTCCCGCTTGCGACGTTCCTTGATATCAAACCACAACAGTTCCGTCAGTGTTGCTCGATATAACTTAGGATCCATGCCAGCGGATTCTTGGGAGGCAGTCGCGGTGGGCAAATACTTTTCGATTTCCGGGGTTGCTTGATCATCACTGTCGGCTGGCGGCCAGCTGCCAGCAAATCGATCAAGTACCTGCTCCACTTGCTGTTCTTGGACCGCGGTCAGGGGCTGACCGCGCAGCTCGGTGGCAATATTTTGCAGGGATCCAGGTTCATGGGGATAACGCATGCCAGAATAAGCAACGGAGACGATCAGGATGCCACTGAAAGTCAGAAAGTTGACCGCTGCCAGGATCGAACCACGATTTTTCGCCGGGCTGCGCTGCTGGATATAAGCGGCCAGCGGCACATCAAAGAGGCCGGCGCTGCAACCTAACATGAACAGCAGCAAACAGGCCCAAATCATTCCCAGGTTCCAGGGTGCCATCGGATCAATGATCGTATCCTGAACCGTGAAGATCAGCATCGAACTGACGGCGATGCCAAAGGCGCCCAGCGGCAGGATGCCCAGTTCGACACGGCCCCCGGACCAGACGCCTGCCAGGATACTACCAATTCCAACTCCCAGGATCAGGCAGAACAGCAAGGGCACTTTGTCTGCTTCGTAGAGTCCGCCACCTTCGGAGGCTCCTCGATAAGGGTCCACTGATTCCCCAACTGGGCGCGACTGAGCCAGGATTGGCCAGTGGCGCGATCTACTCGCAAAAGCCGTGGGGGGCCTCCCAACAGATCCGATTTCAGATTATAGAGGCCGTAGCGACCATTCTGGCTCGGCGATTCGCTTCCGTCCGGGCGACCGCCCAGAGCGGCCCAACCGCCGTCC
>JAYGDG010000206.1:0-1891 GCA_046583015.1 Pirellulaceae bacterium
CCGGTGTCGCGACGCACCATGGCGGGTTCAATGGTTACCTGAAGGCCGATCTCGATTCGGGTGCCTGGCCGCAAACTGCCCGCAACCGGGCGATCGACATTATTCGTGAATCGATGGCCCTGCACATCAATGGAGATCAGCACTTGACTTCTCTCTGTCAGTACGGGGTGGCTGAACAACGGGATAGTAACTGGTCCTTTTGCACCCCAGCCATTGCCGCGGGTTATCCACGCTGGTGGCGTGCTGACGAAGTGGGAATGCCACACAAGAATCGTCCGAAGCATAACCTGGCTCACACCGGCGAGTTCCTGGATGGTTTTGGTAACAAGGTGTACCTTTATGCTGCTGGTAACCCGGAAGTCGGTAAAAAACGTCCCCGCTATGAACGGGCTCACCAAAAAGGGAGTGGTTTTGGTTTCGTGACGATCGACACGGAAAAGAAGACCTATACCCTCGACGCATTTCGCTTTAACGTCGATCCGACGGACGGTAAGCCGGGGAACCAGTTTCCTGGTTGGCCGATTACGCTGCACCAGGCAGAAAACCGGGGCGAGAACCGGTTGACCTGATGTTTTCCGGTGGCCGCTAAATTAGCTCAGGGATCGGTGCGCCGTTTTCAACCAGGTACATCGGTCGGCCCTGGTTGTTCATGAATTGCATGCGATGGTCCAGTCCATACATGTGCATCATCGTGGCCATTAAGTCCTGCGGTGTGATCGGGGTGGTGGCTGGTACCTCCAGCTTTCGTGAGGATTCGCCAATTACCTGGCCCATTTTTAGACCGCCACCGGCGAGGGCCAGTGTGCAGAGTCGTCCCCAGTGATCCCGACCACCCTTGGAATTGATTTTGGGTGTACGGCCGAACTCTCCAGTGATCACAACGAGCGTATCGTCGAGCATGCCGCGCTGGCTGAGATCTTCAATGAGCGCCGAGATTGCCTGGTCCATTTCAACTGCCCGACTCTTGAGGCCCTTGACGATCCCACCATGCATGTCCCAGCCACCATAGGAGACCGTGACAAATCCACAGCCGGCTTCGCAGAGACGACGTGCTCTGAGTAAGGATTCGCCAAGCCCTTTTCCGTAGCTGGAACGTTCCTTAGGATCTGCCTTCTTGATATCGAAAGCATCCCGCGAGTTACCGGCGATCAGATCAAATGCCTGCTGTTCGAAAGCATCGAGTCCTTCCATCTTGCCACTGTTGTCAGACTGACGGTTGATGCTGTCGAGTGAGTTGAGCAGACCGCGACGAGTAGCGAAACGATCTTCCGCTACGGAGATCCCCATGTTCTTGACGGCTTGTCCATTGGGGTCGAACGGACTGTAACCGGTACCCAGCCATCCTGGGCCGTCACCGTTGCTGCCATTCATGCGGATGTAAGTGGGGATGCCCGTGCGCGGATGCGTGGTTCCATATTTCTTGGCAGCAATGGAACCCATCGAGGGGTGCATTCCCTGGCGATCATCGTAACCAGTCATCACCCAGCGGGTGGCATTGCCATGGCTGCTGTTGCCGTGAGCAAACGAGCGAACCAGCGCCATCTTGTCGCCACAGGCGGCGATCTTGGGGAAGGTGCCACCAATCGTCACGCCCGGCAAAGGTGTTTTTGCTTCGCCAGTAATGCTGCGGTATTCAGTCGGTGCTGTCATCTTGGGGTCGAAGGTCTCAACGTGCGTGGGACCGCCAGCCAGCCATATCCAGATGACCGACTTATTGTTCACCACGGTTGGTGCCTTGGCCTGGGCACGCAATAAGTTGGGCAGCGTCAGCAAGCTGCCACCAATTGCGCCAACTTTCAAGAAGTCTCGTCGCGTGTTTCCTTCACAATCTCGACGTTTGTTCTTTGAATAAATGGTGAACATTGCTCACTCTCCTCTTGAGAATTCTAGT
>JAYGDG010000263.1:0-1754 GCA_046583015.1 Pirellulaceae bacterium
CCGGTCAGCCGGCAGCTGGGCGGACAAGGGGGCAGAAATACCGGCTGCCAGGGAGACGGCAGCGGTCGACTGCAAAAATCTACGTCGTGCTGGTTTCATGATCTTTCACTAGTCCTCTTGATAAGGGTGCAGGGAAGAGCAAATTATTATAGCGGTTTCTGACGCGGCCATGCCGAGCAGGATTAGTCCAGCAAACCCCGGATATCGATCAAGTGCAGTTGTCGTCCCGCCTTCCCGTCGGGGGCGTCGATACAAACGTAGCGACTGTCGGGGCTAAAGCGAGGATGGGTGTCAACACGCCATTCACCCGTGTAAATCGCGGGCAAATGAAAATGCCCCAGGTCAATCCGCCGTTTTGATTTGACGTGGTACAGGTGAGGTGTCTGCAACCGCTCTTTCCCCTTGGGATACGTGTCATTCAAAATCCACTCGTTCCCGGGCAAGTAGCTGAGATGCCCGGAACCATCGAGGATTCCCGCACCAACCTCTTCCACCTGGCCCCCCTCCTGGTCCTGGAAAAGAAAATTACTCCAGTTGGTGGTACCCGCGTAATGGCGAGACTGGGAAAGAATGTGTTGCGGATCACGCCAGATAAAATGCGAAGCGTAGCCATTGGGAATCACGACTCGCAAATCACTACCATCCGGTCGAGCCGTAACCAGGCGGGTCAAACGGCTGCCATCGGGATAACGCCAGCGATGCAAGGCAATAAACCGTGAACCGTCGGGGCTAAAGAGCAGGTGGTTGAAATAATGCTTGATGCCAAACTTGGCCTGCGGGATGACACCCAGCCGGGCGATGTCGGCCAGCGAAATAATTAACTTCGCCTCTCCCGTCTCCAGGTCGACGTGGAAAATTCCGGTTGTCTTTGGTGCCAGGTCATCGGCATACGGATCTGGCAAACCAGCATAGCCATAGCCGGGACGCACATCACCGATCCTGCTAAAATCAGGTGCCACGGCCGACTTCCCATCGGAACTGACCGAGTAGATGGCGTGGGGAATCGTGCGACGCTGTTTCGTCTTGATGTCATAAATGTGACAAACAAATCGATCTCCCTGGCGATCATTCCAGAGAACTTGCGTCTTCGATCCAGGTAGCCACTGTAACATGCATCCTTGTTGCCAGTTCCAGGCTCTACTCTTCCCAAACGGAATCCAACGGTCACCATCCTCCAGGTCAACCATGCCGACGGTGATCACATCGTTGCCGGTTGGAGAACGATGCTGGAAAGCGACCTCCATGCTCAGCCCATAGCGGCTCGTCGGATCAAACTGCAGCTTATCGTAATAACCAAACCAGTGATGCTTGGGCCCACGAGTGATCACCCGTGTCGGTGGCAAGCCCGGTTCGCGCATCGCCCGGGCAACCGGGTGCACCGCCAGAGTCGCGGCGCCTAACAAGCTACTTTGCATAAAGTTTCGCCGCGTCTTTGGTACCGTCATTCTATTATTGCCCTTTTGAGGAATTTCCACTGCTATTTGAATCCATCCGATACCCGGTAACAATAGTGCCCAAAGAAGCCAAACCATGTAAAATAGAGTTCTCGAACTAGCCCCCTTGCCCTCGCCCGCAATTCCTATGAAATATTTCAGCCTGCTACTATCGATTGGGCTACTGCACGGATTCACATCCACCCGAATCAGTGCAGAAGATTTGTACTTTGAGCAACCCGTGCGAGCCATTTTCAAAGCCCACTGTTTCCAGTGCCATGGCCAAGAAGGTAAACCCAAGGGAAAACTGGACCTTCGCCT
>JAYGDG010000336.1:0-1758 GCA_046583015.1 Pirellulaceae bacterium
GATTTTATCGATTCATTTCTAAATATGCTTCCAAGAAATAATTTTGAAACGATTCTTGAAGTTGGCATTGGAACAGGGGCGGTGGCAAATACCTCTGCAGCGATGCGGCCGTCCACGTCCATGGGCAGATGCTGCTGGTCGACGGTGGCATGAGCATCTGGCAACAGCCCGATTTGCCAGCAGCCGATTAATGACCAGCTGGTCATCGTCGGCTAGGCTTGCAGCTGTTGTAACGTCTCTGCCAGGCTGACCACGTCCGAAAAACGGGCCTGGATGTCGGCCAGTGTAAAAACGTGGGCAACCGCTGACCGGTCACCAACGCAATCCGAGATGATCACCGGGCGAAATCGAAAGCTCTTGGCGTCGGTGGCCGTACTGCGAATGCAGGCACTGGTGCTGCAACCGGTAATCAACAGCGTGTCGACGCCGAGTTCGATCAGGTAAGCAGCCAGGTGCGTGCCAAAAAAAGCACTGGCGTTTTCTTTTTCGATCACCAGGTCTGTTGCTGCTGGAGCCACCCGCTCGTCAATCTGGCAGGCACGTTCATCCCAGGTGCGGTAAGACTCGGAGAGGTCGGCGGCCGATTTAAATGGCTGGTCACCACTTTGCGGCCGGTAAGGACTGGTCGTGTAAATAATGGGAATGCCTTGCGGGCGGGCAACTTCCAGTAACCGAGCGGTGTTTTCCACCGGCGCATCGAGCCGGGCACTGCCACCCGCATAGGAGTCGTCGGTCCAGCCGTAAGCAAAATCAACCACCACGATGGCGAGTTTCTGACCGAAACCGAATCGATCCTGGAAGATGCCGCGATCCTCGTAGTACTGAGCCATGATCTTCAGAGCAGCGGCCATCATGTCGGCTGCCTGTTCATCGTTGGGGTACATCGTTGAGTTCCTTAAGAGAGAGAAGTCACTGCAGAAATGCTAACAGGTCGTCACGGCCCAGGCCTGCAATCCCCAGATCTTCCGGGGTGCGGGCTGCATCCCAGAAGTCAATTTCCAGCATCGTGCCAATTAGTTCAACCAGCGATCGCATGGTCGGACAGGCGACTCCCAGTTGTTCCCCGAGAGCGGCCCAGGCCGCCAGCCCGTAAGGGACATCTTCGGTTAACCAGCGGGTGTCCAAAACACCCGGGGCCTTTAAGGCTGTCAACATTTCGCTGCCACTGATCGTTGTTGCCAGGTCGCCGGCAGGACCAAAGCCGGCCTGGTGAAACGCCGTATCGACCGGTGACAGTTCAAAACCGAGTGCTTGGCCAATCGCCAGACGCTCCCGGTCCACCGCGTAGATCAAGCGGCAAACCCCTGGGGTGATCCCTTCATTGTAAAAGTAGAAGTCACCGTCACTTTTTTCGATCCGGCCTGCATTCATCAGGACACCGGCTGGGTGGACCACCGGGTTCATGGCAGCTAATCCGCAGGCTGCCACGTCGTCGTAGAGTTGGACCCCGGGAAACCAGCGGTCGACCAGTTGTTGCACGCGAGGCCCTTGGCTAGCCGGCAGGACGCCCAGTCCCAGGCCGTCAACCACGCCCCAGATGTGGGCCGATGTGGGTGTCATCTTGCGACAGACGTACGGAGCCGTGTCGGTCTCCGCCAGGATGACGCCTTCGGCAGCACCCTGCTGACGAAGGATGCGGGCAAATTCCAGGCTGCCGAGAGTGCCCGGCATCAGGACCACCACCTGGTCACTTTTCAAATGGGGAGCGCAGGCCTCGGCAAAAGCGGCATGGCCGTAGGCCGGGATGATCAGCAGGTT
>JAYGDG010000401.1:0-2075 GCA_046583015.1 Pirellulaceae bacterium
TCATTCAGACCACTTCAGACGGGCAACGTCCGTTGCCTGTTCGTCTGTTGAGTGGCCTGGGCGGCACCTCCGAGTGCCGGTTACCAGAAGATTGCCGTCGCCGACGCTAGGCGGACAACTTCTTTGCAAGAAAGTCGCCCGACCGCTCGTTTTGTCGCACAAGATGGCCATATTTTTCTGAAAAAGAAGGCCGCCAGCCAGCGACGGGCCCCTGGGAGGGCGAGGCTCCTGCCGAGCCGTGCACCGTCTAGCCAGAGGGCAGATCGGGCCGGTCTGAGCGGTGCATCTTGGCGGCGCTGCCGCGGCGGACCGAGCGTTTGCCAAAACGGTCCTTGATCTGGTCGGTCACCTCGTCGAGTCGCTCGTCCCGCTGATCCTCTTGCTGATCAAAGAGTGTTCGCTGCTGCTCATCGGCACTCTCCAGGCCACTCACCCCCATCCCCAGCAAGCGGGCGCAGAGATGGCGGTCTGGTAAGCGGCTGGTGAGCATCTCCAAAGCCACCTGCCAAAGTTCGTTCGTACTGCTGGTTGCGGCGGCCAACGTCTGGGAGCGGGTGATCGTCTCAAAGTCATGGTAGCGGACCTTGATATGAACGGTTCGCCCCCGCAGTTCAGAGCGCCGCAGACGGCGGGCAACCTGTTCGGTCAGCTCCATTAGGCTCGATTGCAGCACCTCCAACTGGTCAATGTCTGCCGGGAAGGTAGTTTCATTAGAGATCGACTTGGCCCCCCGGTCCGGGATAACTGGCCGATCATCGACTCCCTGGGCCAGCTTCCAGACATGAGTTCCCAGCTTGCCAAAACGTTCTTCCAGGAAATCCTGTGGCAATTCCCGCAACTGCTGAATCGTCCGAATCCCCAGCTTCTCAAAGGCCTTATCGGTGACCCGTCCCACACCCCAGATACGGCTGACCGGCAGCGGATCGAGGAACTCGTTGATCTTTGTGCCGTCGACGACCACGAAACCATCCGGCTTCTGCAAGTCACTGGCCAGT
Source organism: Pirellulaceae bacterium (assembly GCA_046583015.1). Lineage (GTDB taxonomy): Bacteria > Planctomycetota > Planctomycetia > Pirellulales > Pirellulaceae > JAZADA01. The sequence continues at coordinate 996 of JAYGDG010000401.1, forward strand.
TTGGCCAGGAACTTGTTGGGGGCCACGCCGACCGAGGCGACCAGCTCCACCTCCTGCCAGATGTCTTCCTTGATCTTCCTGCCCATCTGCTCGACCGAATCAAAGAGCCCGATCGTACCGCTAACATCCAGGAAGGCTTCGTCCAGGGCCAGCGGTTCAATCAGGGGCGTGTAGCGGTAGAAGACTTCGTGAAGTTGTCGTGAAATGTCAGCGTAGTAATCGAGCCGCCCCGGGAGCACGATCGCCTCGGGGCAAAGTTTCAAGGCCGTGGAAGTTGGCATCGCGCTATGGACCCCGAACTGGCGGACCACGTAGTTGGCCGCGGCCACGACGCCCCGCCCTTCCGGGGTGCCGCCGACAATAACCGGCTTGCCTCGCAGCTCCGGCTGTTCTCGCTCCTCGACCGAGGCATAAAACGCGTCCATGTCGACGTGAATGATCATGGCTGGCTGGTGGCGGCAAGCGAGGGGACGGGGAAGTTTCACGAACGTGCTGTCAGGATACTGGATTTGCCCCTGCAAAACAGTACGAACTGCGCCGATCCGCTTGCAGAGTGGGGAGCGAACAATCATAAATGGGGTATTGGGCTCTAATCGGAGCCGTCCCCGCGTCTTAGAAGTATCAAAAAGAATCCCCTCCCTAAATGGAGTCACTCATGATGCGATCTACGGTCTTTGTCCTGGTGTTATTGATCAGCACACCTTGCCTGGCGGCGGAGCCGACCTTTACCGGCAGTTGGCTGACGAGCTTTGGACCGATGCAACTCAAGCAGCAAGGGGACCGCGTCACAGGCAGCTACTCGATGCAGGGAGTGGCCTGCCCGCTGCAGGGTAAGGTCAGCAAGGGACGATACGAGTTTACCTATCGAGAAGGGACCACGACCGGGGAAGGCTGGTTTCAGTTAGCCAAGGATGGCAAGACTTTCTTGGGGAAATGGCGAGCAATAGGGAGCACCCCATGGTTGGAGTGGAAAGGAATTCGCTCGGCAAAAGAAACCGGATTTGCTGGCCTCTGGACTAGTACTTTTGGCCGCTTACGCCTGGTTCGCAAAGGGGACGCCATCGAGGGGATTTATACAGG
>JAYGDG010000053.1:0-4339 GCA_046583015.1 Pirellulaceae bacterium
CAACGTGCTGGTGCAACAAGCGAATGAAATGCTTGCCAGTGCCATGCCAGAAGATACCTACGAAGACTTTTCGCAGGCCATCTTTGGTTTTCGACAAGCCCTCTCCTTGTGGCCTGAAAATCAATCCGCAGCAACCGGTTTGGAAGAGTCTCAAGTCAAGTTCTCTCAGTCTGCGCGGAACCGTGGTGACTTTGACCTGGCACTTTCGCAACTCGAACAAGACGAGCCACAGCATGTCGAAATGATTGAAGCAATTCAACAGGAACGTCAGCAGCGAGAATCTCAGCGTCGCCGCTTGACGGTCATTCGAAGAACTGCCAGGGTCCTGGTACTGGTATTTTGCGCCCTGCTCGCCGCAGCATTGATCTGGGTGACGGATGCGGAACGTCGTGCAACTCGTCAAGCAGAGCGTGTTCTGCAGCAGTTTGAGCGAGCGGAACGGAATCATCTGCTAGCCCGCCAGGCGGTTGATGAAATGTTGAGTGAAGTCGCCCAGGGTGATCTGAAAGAGATGCCCCACATGGACGCGACACGCAAACGCCTGCTAGAGCGTGCCCTGATGTTCTATCAGACGTTTCTTACCGAAGAACCGACAGATCCGCGAGTTCAGCAAGAAACGGCGAAAGCCTACAGCAGTGTTGCTGAGATCACCGGACTGTTGGGGCAGCTTAAGGGTGAGCAGGAGGCCTATCGGAAATCGATCGAACTCTATCGCCAGCTGGAGAAGAATGATCCCCAAGAGACCAGTTTCCAGGAAGAGATGGCCGTGGCTTACAATGAGCTGGGTGAGTCCTATCGCCAGACCGGTCAAACCGATGAAGCCGAGAAGGCCTACGGCCAGGCAGTGAAAATTCAGCAGGAACTCAGTTCACAGAGTCCGACAGCAAGGTTGGTGCAGCAGGAATTAGCCCGGACGACCTATAACCTGGCCCTGCTTTACTTCGAAACGGACCGTATTGAACAGGCCAGCAGATTGTATCAACAGTCGATTGACTTGCTGGAACCGCTTGTGGCTGCATCGCCAACGGAACCAACCTGCCTTCAGCATCTGGCCCGCGTGTTAGTGAATCGGGGTAACCTCGCGAAACGGACAAACCAGCCGTCTGCTGCAGAAGCTGACTATCGGCGGGCAATTGGCTTGCTCAATCAAATACTCCATCACTCACCGCAGAACCGAGAAATTCAGTCTGAACAGGCGACTTTCTACCGAAACCTCGGTAATCTACTGCAAGCAATGCCGGATCGTCGCGCAGAGTCGCTAGCCGTCTACCAGAATTCGGTCACCAGCTTCGAACAACTAGCCAAGGATTTTCCAGACTTTCCGCAATATCGTCGGGGTTGGGCCAATACACTCAACAGCCTGGCAGCTCTGAACTTCCTCGAAAAAAAGACCGAACAGGCGCAGCAGCAGTGGGGCGAAGCACTTGAGATCTATCGCCCACTGGTCGACCTGTACCCCGAGAAACCAGATTATCAAAGTGAATTTGGTCAGGCCTTGGCAAACCTTGGCTACCTGCTAATTGAAAAAGATAAAACAGCTTCCCGGCAAAACTTACTAGCGGCTATCAACTACCAGCAGCAGGCCCTGCAAATGAATTCACAACATCCGGTCTATCGCACACTGTTGGCAAGTCATGTTCGTAGCCTGGTAATTGGATACGCAAAATGGAATCAACATCAAGAATCGCTGGAAACTGCCAAGCAATTGTTGCAAATCGCACCTTCAGGTTGGCAACCCTGCTACTATACTGCGAGACAGATTATGCGATCCGTTGATCAGCTTCAACAGGATGGATCGCTCTCCGCTGAGCAGCGTGAACGGCTCCCAAGAGAGGGGCGAGAACTTGCCCTCAGTCTGCTAACAGCGGCTGTCGAGAAAGGTTTTAGCGACCTCAAGCCACTGCAAACAGACCCTCTCTTTGACCCGCTCCGCAAAGAACCTGGGTTTCTAGAGCTGATCACTACTCTGAAAACGCCCCCCAACCAGGACTAGCCCGCCTTCGCGTCGGGGGAGCAACCGCCGTGGAGTGCTAGCAGTCAGCCGAGCGGCTATTTTGGCGGTCACGGCGCAGTTGCGTCTCGAGTAGTCGAGCAGCCCGGTCGATAAATAAAATAGCAGCAATGAGACTAGTTTTCCTACCTGAGTGCCCACAGGAGCAGTGGCATGATGCGAACGAGGTCGATAGCAGTTGGCTTCATCGTTTTGGCGTCGCTCCTGATGGCCCAAACACCAGTCTCTGTTGCACAAGAAGACGAACCACCGCCAATCACGGTCACTGATGTGGGAGTCGGCTACATTGACGGTGCTGTGATTGGCAATCAGTTGCGGATTCGTTTTGACGCCGCCACGGGGATCAACCAGCCCAACCGGGCAGAATTCTTGTGGGGCTGGCCACCCCCGCAAGGGCCTGGTCCGTCACTGGATGAAACGAATGTCGATTATCAGCGGCTGAGTTTCTATTTGGAGCAGGTCTTTTCTGAACACTGGTCCTGGTTTGTCGAAGCGCCGGTCTTGTTCTCTCAAGCGGAAGTAAACTCGGATGCCGACGGTTTCAGTGACTTGCAAGCCGGTGTGAAATGGAACCTGGTTCGACAGTGGGATCGATTATTAACCTTGCAACTAAGAACGTATGTGCCGACGGGAAAGGCCGCTGATGGTCTTGGCTCGGGACATGTGACTCTGGAACCGGGCCTGTTGTACTTTTCACAGCCAGCGGCAGACTGGACCTTGGAAGGTGAACTGCGGGCTTGGATACCAGTGGATGCTACGCCATTGCGTCATGGCAATATTCTGCGCTATGGATTAGGTGCCAGTTACCACTGGGGAGACCTGGGTTGTCTGCAGGTGCGACCGGTTGTGGAATTCGTGGGCTGGACCGTGTTAGACGGTCAGTCCCGTTTTGCTACCGGCCCAGGCACGTTCCTGGTTGAAGATGCAGACGGCCAGACGATCGTCAATGGAAAATATGGTCTTCGCCTGGGAACAGGCCAGGGGCGGGATCTCTATATCGGCTATGGACATGCGCTGACCAGCAACCGTTGGTATCGTGATATTGTTCGTCTCGAATGGCGTATCGATTATTGAAGAGCCTGGCTGGAGCAGCCGCTGCTGATTCAGCTAGCCTGCCTGGAGATCCTTGGCCGTGCCTTCCAACGACAGCCGTGTCCGGTTGTCGAGCCAGGAAAACGACAACAGCTGTTGGATGTTCTTCAAGAGCGAAGGGTCATCGAGTGACGAAACGGAACGGTCTCCATTACGCAGAGCAGCACAAATGGTCGCCACGTAAAGCAGGCTGGCGATCTGATCGGTTAAACAGTTCGCATCCCGTTGCTGCTTGGCGAATTCTTTGATCAACACCGTCAATTCCAGGGGTGCCTGGGCATGGAAAAGGACGTCGGCAAAAGTCTCGATGGGAGTTTCCTGGTCCGCATTGATTTGCTGTAACTGATCCTCGATGTCAGGTGCCACCGACTCCAGATCGAAAGTCAACGGTGCCGCCAGTTGATGTTTCAGGATGCCGGACAATTCATCTTCCGTCCACTCAGCGCTGAACTGACCATCCAGGTCGAGTAGTCGTGATAAGGCACTTGGATCCGTTTTTCCGATGTCCATGGTTTTATTCCTGCTACCCGCACGAAGTGAGTGAGTCGCGGGTTATTAGCCTGCCTGCGTCAGAATTGTACGCAGATCCTGTAACTCGGACTGCAACTCGTCTTCACTCAAGACATACTCACTAATGGTGGTTTTTAATAGACGTTCGAACATCCGTTTTGCCGTGACCAGTGCATTGGAAGCCTGGCTCGGCGACTGAAATCCACATTGTTCAATCAGTGTCTCGTAGTTAAGTGGTTCGGCTCCTTCCAGGATTGGCCCCAATACGCGGGCATGAAAAACTTGCCACAAATCACTCCGTTCCGTCGCGCTACATTCACGTTCCATGCGACCCAGCACGTCAGCCAGCAAGGTCCGAGCCCAGGCGATATCAAATTCGTTGTCCGCCGTCTGGGTTTGTTGAGCACGAGTGGCGTCATCATCGCCCAGGTTGGCGGCTCGGTCGGGAGCACGCTTGTTTGCATAGCGGGCAGCGAACTGGTTGTTGACGTAATTATTCAACGAACTGAGGAGCAGGTTGCGAAAACGGCCACGGCCCGTGTCAGCCCGCTGCAATAGATTGCGCTGCAGTATCTGGCTCTCGATAAAACTCTGCACCAGGTCGTCCGCATCGTGTGAATCGACGTTGCGGCGATACACCAGGTGCGATCGCAAGGCGAACCAGTAACGTTGCAGCAAGTCGTTCAGCGCTGCCTGTTGGATTTCACTCGGTTCCTGCCCGGCACG
>JAYGDG010000694.1:0-2460 GCA_046583015.1 Pirellulaceae bacterium
CCTTTCCAGGTTGGCGATCAGATCAAGATCAAGGCTTACGCTGGCAACGTGATCTCCATTGACTTGCGTTACACGGTGCTTAACACCGACGGCGATATGGTCTACGTACCGAATTCGCTACTCTTCACGGATGCCATTATCGTCAAGAACACGGCACCTGTTACCGAGACTGCTCCGGTCGAAGGTTAGTGGCGTTAGGCTGCGCGTTTCCTGGACCTTATAGCCAGGTCAGCCGAGCAGGGTTTCCATCAGGTTGCGTGTGCCCAGTGGGCGTGCACTGACGAAGACCTCGCCGGCGGCAAAGCCAGAGGCCAGTCCGTTGTTAACGGCCGCAGCGCGGACCCGGTCGAAGACATGCGCTTTCTCAGGTGGAAACTGTGTCTGGTAGCAGCGAATCGATTCGAGTTTTGTTTCCAGGGTCTCGCTAATATCGGCCGTGATGTGACTGGGGAATCCCTGCAGCGTGGAGGGTTCGAATGCCAGTCGGAAATACAACTGGGTTGTTATTTTATGTTCGGGCAGGTTGTCAAAGTGTTCCGGCCATTTGGTGAGCTGGGAGTAAAAGACGCCCGCATCGGTGATTTGCATGGCTTGCCAGTGATCGGGAGACGCTTGGGGAGTTTTGTCTCCGAAGCCGATGACGACCTTTGGTCTGTACTTGCGAAACTCCTTGGCCAGGGCGACCCGGGCTTCAAAGCAGTCGAAGAGTCGGCGGTTAGGCAGGTCCAGGGTGACACGGGTGTGGATGCCGAGTACTTCGGCAGCCTGGCGAGCTTCTTCCAGTCGCACTTCGGGGCCTGGAGAGAGGGGCGTTGGTTCGCCGTCGGTGAGATCGACGATACCAACCTGGTACCCTTGTTGGACGAGTCGTGCCAGCGTTCCGCCACAAGCGATCTCGACATCATCTGGATGGGCTCCCACGGCGATTACGTCGAGCTCAGGATAGTCTGACATCAGGATTTCCGTCGATATAAGACTGATTGGACAAGGTCAAGGAAAAGCCGCGAGCCGTCATGTAAGACAGCCCGCGGCTAAAAGTTCTTCGCGTAACTCGGCGACTACCTTAGGCCTTCAGAGCGTTGGTAGTACCGGGAGTGGGAATAGGATAATTCCCTTCGTCGTCTGGTTTAACCGGTGCTTCGCCTTCGTAATTCTTCAAGGCGTCAACGTCGGCCAGTTTGTGAGGTGAATTGATGGCGTCATCCCACTTGACCATCTTTCCGGAGTAGGTGGCCATGCGGCCGAGGATCGATGTCATCGTACTCTTGGCACCGTACTCAGCTTCATTGGGAATCCTGCCCGCCCGCAGTTCGCGGAACAGGTCATGATGTTCTTCCTGGTGTCCACCCCGTTTCCCCTTGGTGCGCCAGGTGATGTCGCCCTGGCTGTTATAGATCTTGCCGCCACCAATGTCGGCGTACCCCTTACTGCCGTGGGCGTGCTCGGAGACGCTATTCCAGCAGTTGCGGATGTGTCGACACTGGCTAAACAGCTTGGATCCGTCACCGTAGGTGTATTCTACGAAGTGATGATCGAAGATCTGACCATGGTCCTTACCGTCACGCACTTCCCGTCCCCCCTGCCCTTGGGCAGAAACCGGGAAACCATCTTTTAGCCAGTTGATAACGTCCAGGTTATGAATATGCTGTTCGTCAATGTGGTCACCACAGAGCCAGTTGAAGTAGTACCAGTTTCGCATCTGGTATTCCAGTTCGGTTTGGCTGTCCTGTCGCGGACGTACCCAGACGCCGCCACCGTTCCAGTAGGCACGTGTCAGGTTAATGTCGCCAATGGCGCCATCTTGCAACTGGGCAATCGTCTCCTTGTAAGCCACTTCATGTCGTCGTTGTAGTCCGACTTGGACGGCCAGTCCTTTTTCCTTGGCAACCTTGGCGGCTGCCAGGACGCGGCGGACGCCCGGGGCATCAACGGCGACTGGCTTTTCCATAAAGACGTTCTTGCCAGCTTTTACCGCTGCTTCGAAATGGAGCGGTCGAAAACCGGGAGGAGTTGCCAGGATGACCAGGTCCACGTCCGATTCAAGGACTTGCTTGTAAGCATCGAAACCGATGAATTGCTGATCCTTGGTGACGACCACCTTTTCGTTGTGCTTGCTCTTTACTGCCCGGTGACTTCCTTGCAGTCGATCGGCGAAAGCGTCGGCCATGGCTGTCAATTGCAACCCGCCACCCTGGGTGTTCAAGGCCTGGACGATCGCACCCGTGCCACGACCACCGCAACCCACCATACCGATCTTGATAGTGTCGGTTCCAAAAGGATGGGCCGCACGAGCGATGTTCAAGTTGCTGGCGACTGCTCCACTGGCAACCATGATCGAAGACTTTTTAATGAAGTCGCGTCGGGAGGTTTGCTTGGTGGTTTCTGCTTTCTTCTTATCACTCATCGTTGACTCTCCTGGAACGTCAGAAATGAACCTGAGGGTTATTCGTTATATTGGGA
>JAYGDG010000740.1:0-1901 GCA_046583015.1 Pirellulaceae bacterium
GGTTGGTGTTGACATCGCTGCCAAACAACTTCTTCGCTTCTGTCCGAATCGCAGCCGTGGGATGCTTTAAAAGCAGCTGCTTGGTCGCTCTTTCAATATCCCCTCGCTTGACGGTCCCTGCTTCCACGGCCGACAGCAACATCTGGATGCGGGCCGGTTTACTGGCCAGGGCATCGACCACGTCCCGTCGTACCTGGGGACTGTAGGTTCGCCAACCGGCGAGCAGGGTCTCGGCCACCTGGTCGGAATCCTGTCCGGCCAGGGCCGTCACCGCAGCCCGTTGAAGTGGCTGGGCAACCTGGGGCGTGAGAAAGCCCGGGATTTCTTCCGTTGCCAAATTCAAATCAGCAAAGGCCAGCAGTCGAACCGCAGCGACCTGTTCAGCCAAGGTAGATTTTTGGCTACTGGCTAATCGCAGAGCTGCGTTAAAAAGCGCCTCTACCTGGGACCGTACGTCCGACGAAGTAGCCTTGTCTGCCAGTAATTTCTGGAGCGACGCTCCACGGCGCCGCAACCCCTCTCCCAAGCCTGCCAGCACGACCTGCTGCATAGCCAACGGAAGCTTCTCTGCGTGGAGGTTGGTAAGAACACGGAGCGTGGGCTCCGACTTCGGATTCGCTCCGACAATCAACATCACCTGGGTTAACAGGGAACTGGCGTGCTTCTTTGCCAAGAACCCTTTGTTAGACAGCAGCTCCGCCGCCAGTAAGTCGGCCGAGCTACCGATGGAAGAGAGTAACGCGGTCTGGATCTCAGCTCCGTTTTGCTCATCCCTTGCCAACCGTGCCAAGCCCGTGATAGCGCGTGGATCGTCCGTTTCGCCCAGTGTAAAGGCAAGCTGAAAACGGACATGGGGACTCGCATCGTCGGCCAGTGGCAACAGTGCGTCGATCAAATCGGCAGAGTTTTTCTCCTTGAGAAAACGTTCGGCCAGCCCAACGGCATGGGCGCGGACGCGGGGATGCTTGTCATCACGTAAAACCATCTGCAAATGGGGCGGTTCCAAGGCATCGAGCCCGGCCAGGGTATAGAGTGCATGGAGCCGGGCCTGCGGTACCGCGTGAGTCAGCGTCTTAACGAGCGCCGGAACGGCACGCTTGTCCTGCCGCTCCCAGAGCAACCGCTGCGCGGTGTCCCGGTTCCAACCGTTGAGCGAACCGAGGTGGCCCACCAGTTCCACGGAGGTAAGATCGCCCAGCCTCGGGACGGCTCTGCGCTTCATTCCCGGGCTTACCAGCCGATAGATCCGCCCTCGGTCACTGCCACTGGTCAGGTAGAGAAACTTCTTAATCTCCTCGGGAATCGAATAGGGGTGTTCGACCGTTTCCCGGTACATGTCGAGGACATAGAGCGTTCCATCGGGCGCGTTGACGAAATTGACAGGCCGAAACCAGTTGTCACGGGACCTAAAAAACTCGGTCCCCTTGTCTGCTCGCGTGGCCCGATAGACCACCTGGCGATCATCGATCGTTTTGCGATGCACCAGGTTCCCGCCACAGTCTCCCACAAAAGCATTGCCACGGAATTCTGCCGGGTAGGCGTCCCCGCGATAGATGGTAATGCCGGTGGCCGAAGTAAAGAAACCGATCGGGTACTCGGTCGGCACCACGCCCTTTTTCTTGGAGGGATCCAGTGGCAAAAACTCCCAGCCGCCCTCTTTGTTGATGATCAGCTTGTACCCCTTGTCCGCCGCCCGCCATTTTTGACGAATGATGCGCCACGGTTCCGGCGGGCTGATGCGAAAGACGGGAGCACTTGACCCGTCGGTCGCAATGCTGCGAATCAGGCTCGGCGATGCGAAGTAGGGGTTGCGACCCAGGTAACGTTGGGGATAGATAACCTGCTGAATGTGGTTGCTATTGCTGCAGACAAAGCGGGTTCCCCAGTCGTCGCTAGTGTGT
>JAYGDG010000741.1:0-2257 GCA_046583015.1 Pirellulaceae bacterium
GATCATTGGCAGGCTGCTGTTGTTGACGGGTCGTCCGCTTAACATTGCTTGCCTGTTGGGCAACGGTCGAGGCTGGTTCGCTGCTGGTTTGCTTACGCTGCTGCTGGCGGGTAGCCTGCGTTTTCGCCAGAGCCGAGGCACTGGCCTGCACTTGGGGGTTGCTGTCGCGGGCGGCAGGGGTCACCTGCGGTACGGTCACCGCGGCATTCTGGCTCGTCACGGCCTTAGTCTGTTTTCGGCTGAGCTTCGACTGCTGTTCACTTTGTCTTGGTTGTGCGACGGCTCTCTGGGCCTGCTGTTTAACCACTTCCGGCTTAACTTCTGGCACGGGTTCTGGTACGGGTTGGGGTTGGGGGGGCGTGAGAGTCTTGGGTTGCTCCTGGTCGGGTCGTTCTATTTCGCGTGGGGTTGGTTGGGGCGCCTCGGTTTCTACTGGGCGTTCAAATTCCCGGTCAATGGTCTCCTGCTGCTGCATTTGCGAGGGATGATATTCGGCGATGGTCACCGGTTTCTTGGTGTTCACCTCGCGGGCTGCCTGCGGCTCCTGCAAGATCGTCGAGAAGATGGTGTTTTCCAGGCTCAGGATCAGCATCATCAAGTGAAAAATAGCGCAGATCACGACCGACAATTGCATCGTACGTCGCGCGAAGCGATTGCCAACGGAACGTAGCGTCCAGATGGTAGCGGCGATCAGCAGGACCACCCCGGCGATCGAGAGCCAGGGTGATGCATACCAGCGCGGATCATCGAATCGCTGGTAGACCAGGATCGAGCCGACCATGAAGCCACCGAACACGACCAGGGCCATATCGATAGGCCACTGGTGGTCATCCAAGACCTCTCGTTGCCGTGGTGGCTTATAGGAACGGACAACGCGTTTACGTTGATCCATACTTACTCCCGCTTAGTTATCAGTTGGCAAGCTAAACGTCACCCTTGGTAGCTACGGTATAATCAAAAATTCCAGCCTGGTTACACAAGTTCATCACCATGGCGACATAGGAGAACTGGACTCGTTCATCTGCACGGATGATGACCGATTGGCCAACTCGATTAACTGCTGTTTGTTCCAGCAGTCGCAACAATTCTTCTTCACCGAGTACTTTTCCACCGACAAAAATCTTACCGTCTTTTGCAATGTTGACAAATAATTCCTCGGGCGCAACGGTCATTGGCTTGGCCTCGCTGGCCGACGGTAACACTACGTCCAGTTCGCGATCTTCCTGTTCGAACCGGGTTGCCACCAGGAAAAAGATCAGCAACAAGAAAACCACGTCGATCAACGGCGTCATATTTAACGCCGCCAGTGCTCGACCTTGTTTGAGTTTTACCGCCATCTTAAATTCCTTTTTCGTTACCAGGAAACCAAGCCATGGGTTGCTCAGCTATCTGCTTCTGATTAAACACCTTCGCTTGCTTCCGCTGTCGATTGCTGATCCGACGCGACCGAGGGTGGTTGCTGAGTTGAACTTCTAGCCGTTCTTCTTGCGATGTGTACTCGCGGGCTGCCATCTGCGCGGGCCAAATCGCGTGTCAAAGGTGTGACCTCAGCCAGGAATTCATCGATTTGATGAAATAATCTCTGGATCCGTAACTCGAAATAATGAGCAAAGATGGCCGCAGGTATGGCTACCATCAAACCGCCCAAGGTCGTCACCAGGGCCGCGTAAATTCCTCCGGCCAGGTAATCCGCCTTGTTCTGTCCCGGCAGCAACTGGGTCGTATCATGGAAAGCCCGAATCATTCCCCAAACGGTTCCCAGCAATCCCATCAGCGGTGCTACTGCCGCTGACAGAGTCAACCAGCGGACGTTGGTATACAACTTTTCCGCTTCCCGTTCACTAGATTCCAGCACGGCATGTTCCACCTCACCCTGAGGTCGATTTGCGTTGTCGCACATTGTTTTTAGAACGTTCGACGCGACTGAAGGTATTTCATTACACGTTTGGTTAACACTGCTTATAAACTCCATCGCGAGGGAACCAGGCCGTTCTTCCTTTTTTCCTTGTAGCCTTAGATCTTCTTGCTTGTCCCAGAAGCGATCCGACAGGTTCCCCAGTTCATCCTTTAGTTCCTTAGGGAAGACTCGCTCTTGCCGTAAACCAAAAAACCGTTCGACGACAAATGTCACGGTAATCAATGACATCAGGACGATCGGAATCATGAACCAGGAACCTTCTACGAGCAACGACAGGATATTGATCCCGTCACCCGACTTGGCGTTCAGGTTCTCGTCCGCTGCATCATCCGTATCACT
>JAYGDG010000013.1:0-2277 GCA_046583015.1 Pirellulaceae bacterium
GTGTGAACCTGACAGCAGCAACCATCACCAACTCGCCTGCGATTGACAACACGCCCTACTGGCAACAGGTGGACGAGACCTTCAGTAGACTTGGGCGTCGCGGCAGCTCCTTCGATACCGCTCAGGCAGATGACGAGCAGCTCGACTGGTGGGATTTCCTGGAGCAGGCAGAAATCCCGGGTTCCCGTTTCGAGTGAGCCGTGGATCGATTCAATCCCTCTGCTACTCAGCTGTCTTGGACGCTGGCTGGTCAGGCAATTGATGATTTACGCACCAAATACTTGGTTTTTACCGACCATTCTGCGCATGCGGCCCACTGCTGCAAGTCACAGAATTCTGGACAAAATCGGAGAACATGAAAAAATAGCTCTATTCCCATCGACTCATCATAAAACATTGAACCGGCTGGTTCTGCTGGAAACTACCGTTTATGACTCACACTCCGAGCAGGCGACCACCCGGGCCAAGACGGCAGCGGCGGCGACAAAACAGTCGTCGGCCCAATGCTGATCGGATGATGCGACGTCGAGTGGGTCACGAGTTACTGGAAGATCGCCGATTGCTGGCCGTCGATCTCGTCTTTGACTACTCGCTTGACACCAGCGACTTTTTTGCTGACCAGTCGCGGCGGGACGCTCTCGAGCGAGCTGCTGCGGTCTTCGAATCACGTCTTGAAGACGAATTGACGGCCATCAGTGCCGCGGGGTCCAACACCTGGACCGCAGTCCTCTCGCATCCAGAAACCGGTAATCAACACACGATTACGGATCTCGAAATTCCGGCCAACACGCTGATTATTTTTGCCGGCTCACGAGACATCTCCAATCTCGGCATTGGCGGACCGGGCGGTTACCAGGTCAGTGGTACGAGTAACTTTGTCAACAACATGGTAACGCGCGGACAAACGGGGATCGCCACCGGTTCTGGCGACTCCTCAAGCGACACAGATTTTTCGCCCTGGGGTGGCAACCTTAGCTTCAGCAATACTGCTTCGTGGAATTACAGCACAGATCCTCCCTCGTCGGGACAAAATGATTTCTATTCCGTCGCCATGCACGAACTGGGCCACCTGTTAGGGTTTGGCACTTCCACGGTCTGGAATAACCAGGTCAATGAAGCGGGACAATTTACGGGTCTCACGGCAATTGCCGCGCACGGATCGACCGTTCCTCTTAATGGCAGTCAATCACACTGGGCAAGTGATACTACCAGTACGGTACCTGGGACAAGCACAACGCAGGAAGCGGCCATGGATCCGCAAATCACCGTTGGCACTCGCAAAGAATTCACCGCCCTCGATTGGGCCGGAATCGCAGACATTGGCTGGGAACTTACCTCGAACAACCAGGCTCCTACGCTCGACCTGATCAATGACCGCACCATCAACGAGGACGCCGCTGAACAAGTGATCGATTTAACCGGTATCACGGCGGGCGGAACGGATTCCCAGGCCTTGCGAGTAACCGCTGTCAGCAGCCTGACCAGTCTGATTCTCGATCCCCAGGTAACTTACACGTCCGCCGAGAATACGGGCAGCTTGCACTTCACGCCCACGGGAAATCAACACGGCACTGTCCAAATCACCGTCACCGTGGAAGATGCAGGCGACGATGGCAACCTGGATTCGAGCGGCGACAATGCCACCTTCACACGTACGTTTGATGTGACGGTGACGCCCGTCAATGATGATCCGCTGCTCGACTCCCTCAATGACATCATCATTGGCGAAGACGCTGGCGAACAAACGGTCACTCTCAATGGCATTTCGCCCGGTCTCAACGAAACAGAACTGGTCAGGATCACGGCGACTAGCAACAACCCGACACTAATTCCTGACCCAACGATCAGCCATACTGCGGGTAACGCCAACGGATCCCTAAAATTCACATCCACCAATAATCAACACGGCACTGCCCAGATCAGTGTCGTCGTGGAAGACGCGGGCGATGATGGTGACCTCAACTCGGTAGCAGACAACCTCAGTGTCACGCGTACATTTAACGTGACAGTCACTCCGGTCAACGACGCTCCGCAAGCCAGTGATGTCACTTATAAACCGGTCGAAAACAACCTGTTCGTGAAAGGCCAGGCAAACGGCCTGGTGACACTTGTCAATGACGTCGACGGAGATAACCTGACCTTCTCGGTCGCGTCAGCTCCCACCAGCGGTTCTCTCTCACTCAACGCGGACGGCTCATTTACCTATACCCCGGATACCAACTTCAACAAGACCGACTCCTTTGACTACGTGGCACACGACGGCACCGTCAACAGCAA